>CAWUJR010000004.1:0-38984 GCA_963922375.1 uncultured Robbsia sp. | reverse complement strand
CCGCAGATCGCCCACTGGCGGCTGCGCATACGGAATGCCCTTGAACGAGATCACGCCATCGTTTTCGTCCCCTTGCAGCGGCCCGGAATCGATGGTCGCTTCCGGACCCACCATCGTCCGCGCAAATGCCGCGATCGAAACGGCAGACACACTCAACAAAAGCAGCGGCTTGATCAGGCGACGCATGGATGATCCTTCTTATAAATCGACAGGTGAGGTCTCGGATGACGCTAGGCTGCGAGCGCCGCGGCAATGGCCGCTTCAGCATGAAGCGCGGCGGTGTCGAAGAGGGGCACCGCGCTATCCTCCGGCTTAACCAATAACATGATCTCTGTACATCCCAGAATGACCGCTTCCGCACCCCGCTCCACCAGCCGCGCAATGATCTCACGATAAGCGTCGCGAGACGCCGGCTTGATCTCCCCCGCAACCAATTCTTCGTAGATGATGCGATGAACCGTCACTCTGTCGCTCTCTTCGGGAACGATCACCTCCAGTTCATGCTTTTGCGTCAGCCTTCTCTTATAGAAATCATGCTCCATCGTATAGGCGGTTCCCAGCAGCCCCACTTTCTTGAAGCCCGACGATCGGACCCGCGCTGCGGTAGGATCGGCAATATGAAGCAAAGGAATGCGCACAGCCGCTTCGACCTGAGCCGCCATCCGGTGCATGGTGTTGGTACAGATCAACAATATATCGGCCCCGCCCGCTTCCAGGCGCTTGGCTGCCTCGACCATGCGTGCGGTCAGGGTGTCCCAATCGCCTCGATGTTGAAGCGCCTCGATTTCTGAGAAATCGAAGGACCAGAGCAAGCATCGCGCAGACGCTGTCGGCCCCAGTCGGTCCCGTACGCCCTCATTCAAGATCCGGTAGTACTCGGCGGAGCTTTCCCAGCTCATTCCGCCAATAAGGCCGATCATCTGCATAGCTTTTCCCTGGCGAATAAAATAGAACAAGATTGAAATCCGATCGGAGCGTCACGAAGCATTGTCGCATGACCACCGCGAACATCGAACAGCGATAACCGTCGGCGATCGAAAGCACTTCGCGCCACGCAGCGGTGGTGACACACAAGCGGCACCCAAGGTCACCGAACGATCGCCGTCATTGCAACGGTACGCGCTACAGCCGAAGTTGGTTCGTTAGGTCGGTAATTGGAGGTGTCGAAGGGGGCATGCTCAGTCTGAAATAGACTCAATTTCCCGGTACATCTCGGCACACCGCAAAAATGATGTTTCGCAACCACTGATGCGCAGGATCGGCCTGCATCCGTGGATGCCACATCGCGGACACAGCGATGTCGGCCGTCCGGACGGGAAGCTCGAAGCCGACGAGGCTCGATGTGCATGGCTCATCCATCGTCGGCGCACCGCTGAGGCTCATACGTGGCACGAGTGCCAGCAAATCCGACTGATGAGCAATGCGCATCGCGTCCCGAAAACCAGGCACCACCACTACGATCGCGCGGCTTAGCCCGAGTTCCGCCAACGCAGCGTCGACCGGACCGTTGATCTCTCCCTTACGCGATGCGACAACATGCTTGCATGCGGCATAGCGCTCCGGCGATATGGGGCCGTCGAACAACGGATGGCCGCTTCGCGCAACGCCCACGAAACAATCGCGAAAAAGTAAGCGGGTGCGAACTTCCGGCGCGGATGCGCCGAGTACCCCGATCTCCATATCGATCAGTCCCGCCCGCAGCGGGCTAGCGTTCTTCTCAGGCTTGGGTGCGAAACGCAAACGCGCGTGCGGCGCGTCGTTGATCACAGCCGCTATCAGCTTTGCGGAAAAGAGCTCCACAAAACCTTCGTTGGCACAAATGGTAAAGGTCCGATCGAGCGACGCAACGTCGAGGTCGCTGTTTTGTGGGGTCAGCACCGCTCGGACGTCATGCGTGAGCGCGTGGACCTGATCGCGCAACGCTGCTGCCCGCGGGGTGGGTACCAGCCCACGCCCCGCACGGACCAGTAACGGGTCGCCTGTTGCCGATCTGAGCCGAGAAAGGGTTCGGCTCATCGCAGAACCACTCAAGCCGAGGCGGCGAGCGGCCCCGGTCACGCTGCCCTCCGAAAGCAAAACATCGAGTGCCAGCAGCAGATTGAAATCCAGACTTTCCATGACGGCTTCCTGATGAGGGCCTTGGTGGCCTGGCGTTTGACGCAACTATAGTATGCATTCTATGCGTCTGGCGCTATCTGACTGGCTGACCTATATTTTGTTTTTGCCAGAAACATCAAAGGAATCTCAATGAATGCAAGAACTTCGGGCGACGAAGCCAGCACACTTCTACTTGTAGGCGCTTCCCGCGGGCTCGGCCATGCGATGGCCGCTGAATTTCTAAATAGGGGGTGGAACGTCATCGGTACGGTCCGCGGTACCGGCAAGACCGAATTGCATGATCTCGCGGACAAACACCAAGGACGTGTCGAAATCGAAACGCTCGACATCACGCAACCTGAACAAATCGCGGCGTTACACGACCGTCTTGCTGGCCGACGCATCCAGATGCTTTTCGTGAACGCCGGTACTGCGAATGACAATCAGGGGGAGACCATCGCTCAGGTCTCCACAGACGAGTTTGTTCGCGTGATGATCACAAATGCACTCAGTCCGATGCGCGTGATCGAAGGACTGGAAGACCTCGTGCCATCAACTGGGCTGATCGGCGTGATGTCGTCGGGACAGGGCAGCATCAGCAACAATGAAAAGGGCGGTCACGAAGTTTATCGCGGGACGAAAGCTGCACTGAATATGTATATGCGAAGTTACGCGGCCCGGCGCGCGACAGATCCGCGCGCATTGGCGTTGATGGCACCAGGGTGGATACGGACGGCGCTAGGCGGCCCGGACGCGCCGTTCAGCATTGAGGATACTGTCCCGAAAATCGTGGATACACTTCTTTCGCAACAGGGTACGCCGGGGCTACGATACGTCGACCGCGAAGGTAAAACCGTTCCATGGTGAACGCAGCGGACAAGACCACGCTGCGTTGATCGATCACGTGGACTGCGAGTCGCTCTCGCCGTTTCTCACCAAGGGATCGCCTGATTATCCCACCGCGTATAGGTTCCAGAGGGATCGTTCGGTCCGAACTTGGCAACCCGCACCACCTCTCGCGAGCCTTCCTCGAGCGTCGACGTTCCCTGGTGATTATTCAGGGCCGTGCTAGTAAACTCGGGCGACACGAGGTTCACCTTGATGCCATCCTCCTCATGCTCGATCAGCATCGACAATGAGATGATATTCAGCGCGCTTTTCGAGCCGGCGTAGGCCGGGCTGTACATTTTCCGATACGGAAAGGCAGGATCCGCATTCAGTGTAAGCGACCCCACCCCGCTGGATACATTGACGATGCGAGCGTCCGATGAAAGCCGCAAGAGCGGCAGCATCGCCTGGTAGACGGCCAGCGCGCCGAAGACATTGGTTTCCCAAATCGCCCGCACCTCGTCGAGCGATACGTTGCTGGCAGCATACGAGGCCATATAGTCCTCGAGCGCAGTCTCATTTCGCTGCGATCGAGAGATGGCGGCATTGTTGACGAGCAGATCGAGACGCCCAAATTCACCACGAATCCAATCGGCTGCAGCGGCGATCGACGCCCGATCCGTCACATCGAGTTGTACCGGAAAGGCGCCGGCTCCTATCTCCTTCACCGCGGCCTCACCCCGTGCTAAATCGCGAGACCCCACTAGAACCGTCACGCCGTCAGCCGCCAATTCTTTGGCCACCTGAAAGCCCACACCCTGATTGGCTCCCGTGATCAATGCGATACGCTGATGTTGCATTTCCGACTCCTGATACTGGTAAAGGGAGCGTGTTCCGGTTAAAGTGGAACACGACACAACTATAAACGGAACATGTTCCGTTTTGCAATCGGAATTTGAGGTGGACGAGAAATTAACCGATCAGGCGACGCGGCCTGTGGGCGCAATCCGCCGCGTGCGTGCGGACGCACAAAGGAATCTGCTGACGCTGCTTCAGGCCGCGAAAGACGTTTTTGCAGAAGCCGGGGTCGATGCGCCGGTACGTGATATCGCGGCTCGCGCCGGTGTGGGTGTTGGCACCGTTTATCGGCATTTCCCTCAGCGAGCCGATCTGATCGCTGCCGTATTTCGCCAGGAGATCGACGCCTGCGCGGATGCAGCTGATGTCTTTGCCGCGGAGCAATCGCCATTTGCCGCATTGGCGCTATGGATGCAGAAGTTTGTCGAACTGGCGTCGACGAAACGGGGCCTCGCACAAGCATTGCACTCGGGCGATCCGGCTTTCGACAACCTCCCCGCACGACGCGACGAGCGGCTTCGGCCCGCTTTTCGGCGGCTCTTCGACGCTGCTTTGGCTGCTGGCGAGATTCGGGATAATGTTCCAGCCGACGATTTTCTCGATGCGGCCGCAACGTTGTGTATGTCGGTCAACGGAACACAACCCGATCAAGCGGCGCGCTTGGTGACGCTCCTCGTCGATGGGTTGCGCTACAACGCCGCGGTCAGATACTGATTGAAACGGGCGCTAACGTCATGGTTGTACCGGTATGCTCCGCCGCTAGGCGACGATAGGGCGCACCGGTTGCAGTGAAGAACAAACCAACGCCACCACCGCATCCTCACTTATATCGATTTGTTAGGGAAGATCAAGGTGAAACGCGTCAAGCCGTCTCCGCTTTCAGCAAAACAGCGGCCGCCGTGCAAGCGCACAATGGATTCGACGATGGACAGGCCGAGACCATTGGAATCGGCTGAGCCATGTCGGGATGCATCGGCCCGGTAGAAGCGATCGAAGACTTTCTTCAGATCGCGAGGCGGAATGGTCAGCCCTTGATTGGTGACGTGAATGGCCGTTTCAATATCACTCTGTTCCGCCGTAATAGCAATCACACTGCCCTGATTCGCATAGCGCACCGCATTGGACATCAGATTCGCCAAGGCCCGACGGAGTAACGCCGCATCGGCCCACATCGCCCCGGTCCCCGCCGACTCAAGCCGCACGGCGTGCTCGTCGGCCAGATCTTCGAAGTAATCGCAGATGCGGCGCAGCTCATCGGCGATGTTGACGGCATGACGGTCGATAGCATCTACCGCATATTCCGCCCGGGCGAGGAACAGCATATTGTCGATCATCCTCGACAAGCGCTGTAACTCTTCATAGCTGGAACCGGCGAGACGCTGATAATACGGTACATCTCTTACCTGCCCTAGTCCCACTTCGATCTGTCCGAGCATATTGTTGATTGGCGTGCGCAGATCGTGGGCCATATCTGCGCTGACTTGCTTCAATTGGGTGAAGCCGTTTTCCAAGCGATCCAGCATCGCATTGAACTGGAGAATCATGGCGTCCAGTTCCTGCGGGGCATCGCTCAGATCGATGCGAGACGATAAGGTGCCCACTCCGATCCTGGCAGTTTGGTCAGCCAGACGCCGCAACGGCACCATACTGTGCTTCGCCAACGCAAAAGCGATTACCGCGAGCAGAACCGATACGGCCAGCGAAAATGCCACGATACCGTTTCGATAGTCTCGCAGCGTACGCGTGCGCTCGGTCAGGAGTCTTCCGGAAAGGATCTCCAGCGGAGGACCTCCGCCCACGGCACTTTCTGCCGCCGCCACATAAATGAATGGGATCCCATCCGCTCCTTCTGTGTGATGCACCGCCGCTAGCGTCAAAGGACTGGCGGCACTCACAGGCGCTACGTGTGGAATGGAGCGATGGCCCGGATTGACCTCGAGCAGTGTTGCGCCGCCCTTGAATCGCACGACCAGCAACGATTCGGTATTGCCCAGCATATTGCCAAACAGGCTGGGTTTGCTGCGAATCAGTTCCCGGGCATCGCTATCTTGCAGCAGTGTCCGGATCTGCTGAACCCGGGTCACCAGAGCCCCATCGTCTCGCACGCGAAGCTGCACCGCCAGCTGGGCGTAGAGCGTCGCGCCCAATGCGGCCATTGCACCGCATGCACAGCATGCAAGGACAACGGCTAGACGGAGTGTCAGCGACCTGCGCTTCATCCCTCATGCTCGCAGCGATATCCCACGCCATGTACCGTGTGAATGAGCTTGACCGCAAAGGGATCGTCTATCTTCTGCCTGAGCCGTCTCACAGCCACATCGACGACATTGGTATCACTATCGAAATTCATGTCCCACACGCGCGAGGCCAGGAAGGTCCGCGACAATACTTCTCCCGGGTGCTGTAAGAAGCACACCAGCAGGTTGAATTCCTTGTTGGTAAGCGTGATGCGCTCGTGACGCCGACTGACACGCCTTTTCTGGACATCGACATCCAAGTCAGCGAGCGTGAAATGGTCACTAGGCGCAGCGTTCTGGCCGCGCCGCAAGATGATGCGAATGCGGGCTAACAGCTCCGCGAACGAAAACGGTTTGACTAGGTATTCTTCGGCACCCAGGCTCAGCCCTTTCAATCGATCCTCGAGGGTCCCGCGCGCGCTGAGAAACAGAACCGGTGGCGCGGAGCGCGTAGCAAGCTTTTGCATGACGGCCCAGCCATCCATTTCCGGCATCATGACGTCCAATAGGATCAGGTCGTACGCCGTTTCCCGCGCCAGATGGAGCCCATCGATACCGTTCCCCGCGTGGTCGACGACGTAGCCGGCTTCGGATAAGCCTCTCGCCAAATATTCCGCTGTCTTTGTTTCGTCTTCTACTAGCAGGATTCTCATGGCGTCGCCGCGGACAAGAACGGGAAGGGAGGACATAAGGTCCTTATATACAGTGATACCGCTCGATTTGACAAGTGTGCGGCGGCATGAATGCGGGTTGTGCCACCCTGCCAATCGACCGGTTACCCGGCTCGATCAGTCGAGTGCGCGGCTTATTGCGCGCTCCCCGGAACATGGGCCGCTTCCTCGATGAGACCCGCCACCGTTTCTGGATGCGAAAGCAGCGACACATGGCTCGAGTCGATCTCGATCGTGTTCGCGTGCATCCGCTTTGCCATGAATCGTTGAAGCTCTGTATTGATCGTGCGGTCTTGTGTCGAGACGGCATACCACGTCGGCTTGTCATGCCAAGCGGCTACAGTGGTCTTCGCAGTCTTGATGGCTTCGCCGATAGGCTGTTGAACCGCGAAGTAGACCATCGCCTCTGATTTCGGCAAATCTCCCGCGAAATCGTTCAGGAACGCTTGCTGGGACAGCATGCCATAGCCATCGGCGCTCCACTGCAGACCCGCCGATGCGGGTGCGGCCGGGTATTTCTTCGTCAGTGCACCGTAGTTTTCACCTGCGTCCGGCGCACGCGCCGCAATGTAGACGAGCCCCTTCACCTTGGGATCGTCGCCGGCCTGGCTGATCACCATGCCACCGTACGAGTGCGCAACCAGGATGGTAGGGCCATCCTGCTGCGCCAGCGCGCGTTTCACCGAAGCGACATCGGCGTCCAGCGAGGTGGTGGGATTTTCCACTGCCGTAACATGCAGCCCTTTTGCTTGCAGAAGCGGAATGACCTTTGCCCAACTCGACGCATCGGCAAACAGGCCATGCACCAGCACGACGTTTTTCACCTCGTTCGGCGCTGCCGTGACGTCTTGCGCATGGGCAACCGGGCCGGCAAAAAGAGATGCGGCGATGGCGGTGAGCGCCAGATAGCGAGTAGAGAGCGTTTTCATTTGTTGAACCTGGAACGTTGAAAGAAACCACAGTCTAGTGTCGCGGCCCCCTCACACCCATGACGCAGTCGTTACAATAAAATGACATTCCCGGAGGATTGTCTCGATCCGAATTGGCACCCTCGGCATATTAGCGTGCGACCACTGCCCGATACGCTTTGACACTGCTCAATATCAACTCGGTCAATTTCAGCGCCGCCTGGTTGGGCTGCTCGCGCATGAAGGCGAGGTGAAGCGGTGCGGAGATGGGAAACTTCGTGCTTCCCGCACTTTTCCCGCCTTCACTGTGGCCGCTCGTGGCGGCAAACGGGCGGTAGACCACGCCATATTGCCCATAGCGCTGCATCGAAGACGGCACCACGGTGACCCCTAGTCCAGCAGCCACAAGATTGATACCCGCCGCCATGCGCGGCACCTCATGGACCACGTGCGGGTCGAAGCCCTCCTTCCGGCACGCAGTAATGAAATCGGCATAAATCCCCGGCGCACCTGGCCGACGCACCAGCACGAATGTCTCATTGGCGAGTTGCTGCAAACGAATGCGTTTCGTGTTTGCCAGCGGATGCGTTGCAGGCAAGACCACGACCATCTCTTCATCGATCAATGGCGCGAAGCCGATGCCGTCGGGGGTATCGATGGGTTTGCGCAAGATGGCGACCTGTATGGTTCCCAACGTCATTCGCTCGATAATTTCGGCAGCATTCAATTCGAGCAAATCAATGGCGACATCACGATATTGCTCGCGAAACTGACGAATCGCCGATAACGGAAATGGGTGAAAGGCTGCAGAACTGGTCATGCCGACCGCGACCGCCCCCAATTCCCCGCTGGCAATCCGGCGCGCCTTTCGAATCCCCTGATCCAGTAGCGCCAATGCCTGGAGCACATCCTGCTCCAATGACAATCCAGCGGGCGTGGGCTCGACACCACGCGGCAAGCGTGAGAACAGCGGAAAACCCAGTTCGGTTTCCAGCGCCTTGATCTGCTGAGACAACGGCGGTTGCTCGATGTAAAGACGGGCGGCGGCGCGGGTGAACTGCCTTTCTTGGGCGACCGCTAGGAAATACTTCAATTGTCTTAGTTCCATCGCCACAAAGTCTCCAGGAAGCCTCGATCCGAAAATCATCCACGTTGTCTGCCATATGGAAAACATATGGCATGGGCGGCTTTTATATATTTTACACGCGGAGCGAGCCTTTCTAAGATAGTGGCGGCAGCATCAATAAAAGCAAAAGAGACACGATATGGAGACAACAAGACAATGGACTCAACGCTAGACGTCCAGCCAGCGCCCCTCAGTATGGCTCAGATACGACGCGCGATCACAGCGTCGATGATCGGCAACGGTCTCGAATGGTTCGATTTTCTCGCGTACGGGTATTTTTCGAAAACCATCGCGCACGTGTTTTTTCCAACCAGTAGCGGTTTCGTCTCGATCGCATTGACCCTCGCGACCTTCGCGATCGGCTTTATCGTGCGGCCCCTCGGCGGCGTGGTGCTCGGGCTCTACGCCGACCGCGCTGGTCGCACGCGTGCGCTGTCCCTGCTCGTCCTGATGATGGCCTCCGGCACCTTGCTCATGGGGATCACGCCCGGCTATGCCGCCATCGGTATTGCTGCCCCATTGATCATCGTGCTGGCGCGCCTGATTCAAGGCCTGGCAGTAGGCGGCCAGTTCGGCACGGCTTCCGCGATGTTGGTCGAGTTTGCACCGCCGGGCAAAAAAATGTACTACGGCAGCTTCAATATGGCGTCGCAGGCGCTCGCTCTATTACTCTCCTCCGGTTGCGGCTACTTGCTGACCACGCGCCTATCCCACGATGCGCTCGCGTCATGGGGCTGGCGCGTGCCTTTCTTGTTAGGCTCGCTCATCGGTCCCTTGGGATTTTATATTCGTCACCGTGTGGATGAATCTCCTGAATTCGTCGCACTGAAGCACCAAGCTTCCGACCATCCTGTCCCGAAAACGACCCTCCGCCGGTTCTTTATCGAACAGGGTGACGCAGCCTTATGCGCGATGGGTGTGATCATCGTCGGCGCAGCCACGAATTACCTCTGGCACTCCTATCTGCCCGTCTATGTCGAGCGGCAATTGCATCTACCGTTGTCCGCTGCGCTGCTGGGTGCTTTCGCGTCCGGCGTGCTGAATCTCTTCCTGTTCCCCTTATCGGGAAAACTGGCCGATCGCTTCGGGGCTTACCGTATGTTTTATCCCGTGGTCATCGCGTGGGCCATTTGCGCCTATCCGTTGTTCTGGTTTGTCGTATCGGTGCCGTCGATCGAAAGGCTGCTGATAGCGCAGCTCGTCGCCACGGTGTTCCTGGCTGCGATGTCCGGTGCCCATCCCGGCATGCTCGCGACCATCTTTCCCGTGCAATCGCGCTCAACGGGGGTCGCGTTGTCTTACAACATCGCGGTCACTTTGTTTGGCGGCATGGCACCGTTGACCGTCGCCACGTTGACCGACCTGACAGGGAGCAAGCTTGTCCCGGCCTTTTATATCATTGCCGCTGCGTTTATTTCGCTGGCGTTGGTGCGCTTCACGCGAACGGGGCAAGCCGCCGTGATTGCCGACCGCAGCGCGCAGGCCGGTCGGGTACATCGCCTTGACACACAGAACAGCACGCCCTCTTCACGCCCTTTTCCTTATCAAGACGATGCCACCTACCGAAACAAGCCCTGACACAAGCTCCGAGAAAAGTGCTGAACGCCAGCGTCCTAACGCAGAAGATTTGCCCGCTAACGACGAACGCGCGCCCAATGAACGTCCGGTGCGTGTAGTAGCGCCCGCGACGATACCCGTGTCGAACGGCGCCCGTGCGCCGGTCTACGTTTCCAATGCCTGGGACCGGTCAGATCAACGCATGCATATCACCTGCGCCATGATCGTGATCCATGGTCGCTTACGGAATGCGGACGTGTACTACGAATCTGCAGAACGTGCGGTGTTGGCGGCAGGACGCACGCTGACCGATACCCTGCTCGTCGTGCCGCAGTTTCTGGCCGTCGCCGATATCGATACGCACGGGCTAGCGGCCGACACCCTCGCCTGGGATTGGACCGGATGGATGGGGGGCGACCCCGCGATGCAGCCCGCGCCTGTGAGTTCGTTCGCTGTGATCGATGCCATCATTGATCACCTCGCGGACGCCGCTCGCTTCCCGGCGCTGAGAGAGCTGGTGGTGGTGGGGCACTCGGGCGGTGGACAGGTGGTGCATCGTTACGCGGTCGTCGCGCAACGCGCGGCAAGCCTGGAGGCACGGGGCATCCGCACACGCTTTGTCATCGCCAATCCCTCTTCATATGTGTATTTCGACGATGACCGTCCGCAACCCGATGGCACATTTGCACCGTTCGATCGGCAACGATGTGACAATTTTGATCATTGGAAATATGGGCCGCAGCGCGCGCCCGCGTATATCGGCGACAAGCCGTTTCACGCGCTTGAACAGGCGTATATCACGCGAGATGTACGTTATCTGTGGGGAGAACGTGATTGCTCGCCCGAACACCCTGCACTCGATATCTCTTGCGCAGCCCGGACTCAGGGAACCGACAGACTGTCGCGTGGATTGAATTATTTTCGATATTTGCAACAGCGTCACGGCGCGTCCCTCGTCCATCGCGCGGCTGTCGTGCCAGGCGTTGGTCACGATGGCGACGGTATGCTGACATCGGCCGAGGGCATTGAGGCGCTGTTTGGGGCTTAGGTCAGCGGCGCTCACGCGCGGTCGACTTCCAGCAGTGCCTGCGTATAAGGGTGACGGGGGGATTGGAAAATTCTTAGCGTTTCGCCTGCTTCGACGATCTTTCCCGCTTTCATCACGATCATCTGGTGCGCCACCGCGCGCACCACCGCCAGGTCGTGGGTGATGAACACGTAACTCAACTGGAACTTCTTCTGCAAGCCAGCGAGCAGCGTCAGGATCTGTTGCTGAATCGACACATCGAGCGCGCTGGTCGGTTCGTCCAGCACCAGGATTTCCGGCTCGACTGCCAATGCCCGGGCGATCGCGATGCGTTGCCGCTGGCCGCCGGAGAACGCATCCGGATGACGCCTCAACACGTCTCCCGGCATGCCGACTTCCCGAAGCACCGCGATCACGCGCGCCCGTCTTTCAAGGTCGCTGACTTGAGGGTGATGGATGGCGATGCCCTCGCCGACGATCTGCTCGACGGTCATTCTCGGCGACAGCGAACCATACGGGTCCTGAAATACGACTTGCAGCCTTGCGGACAACGCTCTTCGCCGCTGCGCATTCAAGCGAGGCGGTATCGGCTGGCCGTCGACGAATATCGTCCCGCCTGCCAGTTGCTGGAGACCGAGGATGGTCGCTGCGAGCGTCGACTTGCCGCTACCCGACTCGCCGACCACGCCCAGCGTCTCGCCCCGCCGAAGCGAAAAGCCGATTCGATCGAGCGCGCGGAACGGGGCTCGGCCAAGCAGTCCCCGCCAGCCTTTCACCACCACGCTGTATTCGGACGACACGTCCTTCAGCCTCAGCACTTCTGGCGCTTCCGGTTCAACCGGTCCAACCATGCGCGTTGGACGGCTTGCTAGCAGCCGACGCGTGTAAGGATGCTGCGGCGCTTCGAACAGCGCTTCGGTTGCATTGGTTTCGACCAATACGCCCTTTTCCATCACAGCGACGCGTTGCGCGAACTGCCGCACCAGATTGAGATCGTGCGTGATCAACAAAACTGCCATG
Source organism: uncultured Robbsia sp. (assembly GCA_963922375.1). Classification (GTDB taxonomy): domain Bacteria; phylum Pseudomonadota; class Gammaproteobacteria; order Burkholderiales; family Burkholderiaceae; genus Robbsia. The sequence goes on along the minus strand of CAWUJR010000004.1, from coordinate 26,655 downwards.
CCGCGCTCGGCTGCCTCCTGCTGCTGCAACGCGAGCAGTAAAGAGACGATTTGCTGCCGTACGGTGACATCCAACGCGGTCGTGGGCTCATCGGCGAGCAGCAGACGAGGTCGGCAAGCCAACGCCATCGCGATCATCGCGCGTTGGCGCTGACCGCCAGACAGTTGATGCGGGAAGTTGTCGACCCGCCGTTCCGGCTCAGCAATACCTGTCCGACGAAGCAGCGCGATCGCCTGTTCGCGCGCTTCGCGCGGTGCCGAGCCTTCGTGTATTCGCAGACTTTCCGCGATCTGCTTGCCGATTGTCGCCAACGGATTCAGCGCACTCATCGGCTCCTGAAAAATCATCGCCACATCGCCGCCGCGAACGCTGCGCATCTGCCGTTCGTTTTTTTGCAGAAGGTCGTCGCCGTCCAACAGTATCCGGCCGCTGATTTGCGCTTGGTCCACCAGGCCCAGGATCGACAACGCAGTCACGCTCTTACCCGATCCGGACTCGCCCACCAACGCGACGCGTTCGCCGCGGGCGATCGACAGATTCAGTTCTTCAACTACCGTGCGATTGCCGAAGCGGATCGACAGACTGTCGATGGCTAACAGGGGTGAGGTCATCGTCCACGTCCTCCCAATGCAGCACCGCGCGAACGTCCATCCAGCGCCTTACGCAATGCGTCTCCGATAAATGTCAGCAAGAGCAGCGTGACCACGAGCGCAGTGAATGCGGCAGCAGATATCCACCAGGCATTTAAATTGTCCTTACCTTCGGCAAGCAGCTCGCCGAGGCTGGGCGTCGGAGGGGGGACGCCCATGCCGAGAAAATCCAGGCTGGTCAACGATAGAATCGCGGAGTTCATCCTGAAGGGCAGGTAGGTGATGATGGGTGTCAAGCTATTCGGCAAGATGTGGCGCCAGATGATTTGGAAATTGGTAAGCCCCAGCGTCCGCGCCGCCTTGACGAATTCGAGCGAACGGTTACGTAGAAATTCCGCCCGTACGTAGTCCGAGAGTGCAATCCATCCAAACATGGACAGCAACACAAGGAGCAGCAATAAACTGGGTTGAAAAATCGACCCCAAGATAATCAATAGATAGAGATCCGGGAGCGCATTCCATATCTCTAGCAACCGCTGTCCGACCAGATCCACGCGGCCCGCAAAAAAACCTTGCACCGCACCCGAGACGATGCCGAGCACCGCGCTGGTAAGCGTCAACGCCAGTGCGAAGAAGATGGAAGTCCGAAATCCATAGAGCACGCGGGCAAAAACGTCTCGCCCGAACGAATCGGTACCAAGCCAATTCTCTGCAGAAGGCGGCGCGGGATTCGGCTGCGCGGCGTAATAGTTGATCGTGTCATAACGGTAATGATCCGGCGCATACATCGCCCAGCTGCCCTTCGCATGCAAACGACCGCGAACGTCGGGATCCAGATAATCAGCTGGCGTGGGCAAGTCTCCGCCGAATTGCGTGTCCGCATAGGTCTTCAATAACGGAAAATGATAGTGTCCGTCGTAGCGCACTATAAGCGGCCGATCCGTGGCAATGACATCGCTGAATACACTAGCGAGCAGCATTACAACAAACAGCAGCAAACTGGCATAGCCGAGCCGGTTCGAACGGAACCGCCGCCATACTGGCCGCCATCCTGTGTCGGCATCCTGATCATATGAGTCGGCATCGTCGGCAACCATTTCCGGCGTGTCCGGCGTTGCGGCCGAACGTGCGCTCATGCGCACTGAATCTGTATTCATCGTAGGGGACTCGCGCATCGCTCTTTTATCGGCCGGAGCCGTCGTATCGGATGCGGGGATCGCACAACACATAGGCGAGATCGGCGAGCAATTTGGCCAACATGCTGGCCAGAGTGAAGATGTACAGCGTTCCCAGCACCACCGGATAGTCGCGATGCACGACTGCATCGTACGAAAGACGACCGACCCCATCGAGCGAGAAGAGCGTTTCGATCAACACATTGCCCACCACAAAGGTGGAAATGAAAGCAATGGGAAAACCTGAAATAATAGGAAGTAACGCATTGCGCAAGACGTGCTTCCACACAACGTCACGCCTCGATGCGCCCTTGCCTCGAGCAGTCAACACATACTGACGACCCAACTCGTCGAGAAAGCTGTTCTTCGTGAGCATTGCAACAATCGCGAAATTTCCGGCGACCGATGCCGTCAACGGCAGCATCAGATGCCAGATCACATCGATTACCTTCGCCCCGATTCCCAGTTCGCCGAAGTTGTCGGATACCAAACCGCCCAATGGAAAGATCTGCAAGAAGGTGTCGCTGCTGAACAGCATCAACAACACCACGCCGAGCACGAATCCCGGCACGGCGTAGCCGGCCAACAATGCGACGCTTGAAACGGCGTCGAATGCCGAGCCGTCGCGAAGCGCCTTGGAAATACCCAGGGGTATCGCAATCAGATACGTCAACAGCATCGTGGTGGTGCCCAGTAGCAGCGTGACCGGCAATTTGCTGCGAATGACCTGCCACACCGACTGATGCTGGAAATAAGACTGCCCGAGATCCAGTCTCGCGTACCGCCGGAGCATTTCCCAATAACGAGTCAGCGGCGGCTTGTCGAAACCGAATTCGCGTTTCAATGCCGCCACCTCGCCGGGTGCAACGCCCTGATTGCCCAGATAATCGGCGCCTCCGCCACTGGCACCCTCGCCATGCGGCGACGATTGACGGAGCTGCATCATGATGCGGTCTACCGGACCGCCCGGCACAAACTGTGTCATAACAAAAGTCAACGTCAACACCCCTAGCAACGTGGGCATCATTAGTAACAGTCTACGGACTAGATAAATAAACATGCCGTGCCCTCAATGTGCCGAAGCGGACGACGCACGTGGCGCCGCTGCGGACCAGTAATCGATCAACCAATCAACCCACGAATAGGAATGGGGTACCGCGACAGGCGGCTCAATCCGCCGGTTGTAAGCGATACGCGCATGGGTAACATGCCACTCCGGGACGACGTAGTACCGGCTCATCAACACGCGGTCCAACGCGCGCGTAGCCGCAATCAATTGGGTCTCGGTCGCGGCGTGCGTTACCGCTGCAATCAGCGTATCCACTTCCGGCGATTGCACCCCCGAATAATTTTCTGAACCCGGCGTCATCGCTTCAGCGCGTCCGAGTTGCCGCTGCAGCTCGATGCCGGGTATCGAGACATCCGGAAACGAAAGTGTCGTCATGTCATAGTCAAACCGCTTCAGACGCTCGTTGATGATCGCTTGATCCATGATTCGGATATGCGCGTCAATACCGATCATCCGTAGATTGCGGATGACGATCATCAGAATGCGTTCCATGCCGGTGCCGTCATCCAGCAACTCAATGGACAAAGGTTGGCCTTCGGCATTGCGAATGAAACCATCGCGATAGACCCAGCCGGCTTGCGCCAGCAGTTGCAATGCCCGACGGAAGTTGTCTCTCAGTTTCGGCGACGGCAACGCCAACGGCATTTGTCCGAACGCTGCCGCCGGAATCCGATCTGCGATCGGCTTCAGCAATGCAAGCTCGTCAGCAGAGGGCAGTCCGCTTGCCGCGAACACGCTATCGTCAAAATAACTCCGCGTGCGCTCGTACTGGCCGAAAAACATGTTGCGATTGATCCAGTCGTAGTCCAGCGCGAGCCCAATCGCCTGTCGCACACGGATATCCCGAAATTTTTCGCGTCGCAAATTGAAGAATAGCGCCTGCATGCCGCTCATATTGTGCTGCGGGAATTCCTGCTTGATCAGCGTGCCGTCGCTGAAGTGCCTCCCACTGTAGTTTCTCGCCCACTGCGAAGCACTCCCTTCCAGGCTCACATCGACGTCGCCAGACTTGAACGCCTGCAACGAGGTATAGGGATCCTGGTAGAGCTTGAAGCGCACCGTTGCAAAATTGAACATACCTGCTCGCGACGGCAGGTTTGCCGCCCAATAGCGGGGGTTACGGCCGTAGGTGATATCGCGCGGGCCGTCTCGACGAAGAATCGTATAAGGGCCGCTAGCAATCGGCGGAACATTCGAGATCTGGTCGAAGGGCGGTAACGTGTTATCCGATCGGGCTCCCCACTTTCGCGAAAATACGTACAAGTCGCCAGCAATTAGGGGGGCACTACGATCAGGCTTCCAAAAGTCAAACCGGATGCGCCGTTTGTCGAGCACCACGGCATGCCGGATCAGAGAATATCGCCCGCTGATCAGCGGCGACACGTGCGGCCCGCTCAGAGTGTCGAACGAGTATTTCACATCGTCTGCGAGAATCGGATCGCCATTAGAAAACCGCGCGTCAGGATCGATATCGAAACTAGCCGACATGCCGTCCGGCGCGACGCTGACGCGCTTGGCGATCAACGGATACTCGGATGCGAGTTCATCCCAACTGCGCTGCATCAGCGTATCGAACATCAAATTACGGATATCCGGCGCTGGCGAGCCACGCAGGAGAAAGGGATTGAGCGAGTCGTAACTGGTCACCTCACCGTAGTGGGACAAGGTCAAACTGCCATCGCGCCGGGGAGCGGCATCGGCATACGCAAAACGCGCGAAATGCGCTGCTTCCTGGGCCGTGCCGAACTGCGCCAACGACGTCTGTTCAGACGATGTTTGCGCTGCCGCGAGCAAAGGCGCACAGATCAGTGCCGCCGTCCACAGGCCCTTTCCGTACGGTCGGTTGGAGCACGCCGATCGCGACCCAGACCTGTCGTAAAGCCCTCCGGGCGGCAAGACCCGGAGCAGCCGTTCGATCTGCTGTTTGAGCGTACCGTGCATTACATGTCGATCCGCACGTTCAATGACACGGTACGCGGCGTACCGACGAAAATATAATCGGATTGCAGGAAACCCCAGTAGCGGCGATTGGCCAGATTGTCGACCTCCGCGCGCAACGTAACCTGACGCCGGGCGATTTGAGTGCGATAACTCAAGGCGGCATTGAACAGCGTATAGCTTGGCAGCGTGTAAGCATTCGTCGCATCCGCCATCATGCTGTCGTAGTAATGCGCCTCTGCGCTGGCAGTCAGGCCTTCGACACCGGGAATTCGATCGCTGATCTGGAGAACGCTCTGAAAGCGCGGGATGCCTTCAATACGTTTTCCAACCAGGTCCGCTTCCGTTTCGCGATAGGTTCCTTCAAGCCAAGTGGTGCTAGCCCCCACCCGAAAGCCGGCCGGCAGATCGATATGGCCGTTCAACTCAAGGCCTTGAATCCGTTCCATCCCGTTGGACACGTAGACGTTATCGGCATTGCCATACTCGGCACCGCGGTCGATACGAAACAGTGCGGCCGACGCGTCGAACTTACGGCCGTCGAATTTGATGCCCACCTCGGACTGCTTGCTCTTTAACGGCGATAGTACCTCGTCGGCATTGACATAGCCTACCGGGGCCGTGCTGCCATCTTCGAGCGCCTGTACGTAACTTGCATAGAGCAACAGGTCTTTACGCGGGTGGAACATCAACGCGAACGACGGCGTCACCGGCGTGTAGGTGTACGCGGTCACCGAGCCGGTGCTCCCATACGATGCCTGGTGGTAATCGGTGTAACGCACCCCCGCCAACAGCGACCACTTGCCCCATTCAACCGTATCGCTCGCGAACGCGGACTTTTGCGAGGAACGGAAGTTCCGATATTGGTTGTCGTAGTTCAGGCTGCTGGTGTATGACAGCGGCGTCGTCGGCAAGTACAGATTTTCTGTGCCGATATCGGTGTATACGTAATTGGGCACCGTGGTCTTTGTCAGGCCTTGCCACGACAAACCCAAGACGACATCGTGTTTCAACGGACCGGTCTGGAACTTGCCTTCCAACGTCGCCTGCGTCTGATCGTAAGTGGCCTGCCCTTGCGACTGGTTCAGGTAATCTTCGTAATCGCCGGCGTAGTTGGTCAGTCCGAGCCAATGCCCGGAGTATTGACGCCAGTCGCGGCTATGACTGTAATCGATGCTCGCCTTCCACGCCGGCGAGATCTGCCAATGCAAGCCCGTCGACAGAAAAAAGACGTTGGAGTTGAAGAAAGTGTTGTCATATGCGTTCAAATTCGTACGGCCGCTGATGGCTTTCGGAATCGTCGTGCCGGTATAGTCGCTCAGCATCTCGTCCTGAACGCCGCCGTCTACTTTCCGGGATTGATAGATGCCGTCTGCCGTCCACGTCAGCGTCGGTGTGATACGTGCATCGAGAGACAGCGATTCAGAATTTCTGAGGACGTGCGAATCGTTATAGGTATCGCCTTGCTCATGCGTGATGTTGAAACGGTAACCGAAGGTATCGTTCTTGCCGAACCTGCCGCCGGTGTCGACATGCTCGCTGAACACCGAATCCGAACTGTAGCCCATATCGAAGCTGAAGGTCCGCTCGTCGGTAGGCTTCTTTGTCACGAAGTTGATGATGCCGCCTGGCGCGCCGAAACCATACATGAATCCTGATGCGCCTTTCAGCAACTGCACTGATTCAAACGATTCCAGCGGCAGTTCGACGGTGGTCATGAAGAACGGCAAGCCATTGATTTTATAGCCGTTATAGTCGTCCAACGGAATACCGCGCACGTTGACCGAATAGGCATTGAACGAATAGGTATCGCCAAGGGACATCACAGCGGTGTCTTCCGAAAACACGCGACCAAGCGACTTCACTTGGCGATCCTGTAATTCCTTCGAGGTCACCTTACGGGTTGAGAACGGCGTCTCCAACGCGGAGCGAGTGCCCAGCGCACCACTACTAACTTCGGTGGCGATGCTTCGCGCGCCGCTGACTTGCACGGTGGAGAGTACGACCGGCGAACCGGCCTGCGCCGCCGACGCGACACCGGGCGAGACAGTAAAGCCGCCGTCGTTGCGAGCCACTGCGCGCAAGCCACTGCCGCTCAGGACCTGCGTCAAGGTTTGCTGCGCCGTCAGCCTGCCGGAAACCGCTGGCGCCGTTACCCGCGGCACCTGAGACACCGCAGCGCTGTCTATCTGAATGCCGAAAGTGCGCGACACGTCGGCAAGCGCTTGTGACAGTGGCTCAGCAGGAATCTGGACATTGACCGCCGATACGGTCGCCGCCTCGGATAAGGTGACAACACCGATTTCGAGCAACACGGCCGTAAGGACGGAAGTACCGAAGCTCCCGTAATATCTAATTAGCACAACGAATCTCCATTTTGTGATTTCACCTATCGTCGCTTCGAAAAGGCGCTTCACGCCACGCTTGGCGGCATGAGTGGATGTAGAGTTAAATGTTTCGTGCGTTAGGCAGCAGTCGATCGCGGGCGCGGTACGGACCGAACATATCCGGTCACCATGTCGACAAAATGATCAAAAATGGCGTCAATAGTCGACGAATCTTTGATAAAAAGCATTTGAAAACAGAGGCCGCGGATGAAGCATGCAATCACGTAACGGCTCAGTTCAGGGCGTGGAGCGTTGTCCAGCGCATTGCCGAAGGTGGCAAGGCGCTCGTCCGAACCAATCTCGTGTGTCTGCAGCGTCTGCACGAAGCGCTCACGCAGGTCATCGTCATTGCGCAACGCCCAATAGAACTCGTGAGTAACGGCGAAGGTCGCCTCCATCTTTTGCCGCCACGCCATTATTTCGTTTCGAATCGAGAGATTGCCTTCGCTTTGCGCGCCCAGGCTTTGCAGCTTGTCGCTTAGCCAGGAAACGTAAGCTGCCACCAGCAAGTCATTTTTGTTCGGAAAATGGTGTAGCAACGCACCTCGTGAAATACCCGCTCTGCTGCATATATTACTGACCGTCGTTTTGTTGAAACCGTCGTCAGTCAGGGACCGTAGCGTGGCAGACACTAAAGTTTCACGCATTGAAGCGCTGCGCTGCTGCTGCGTACGACGACGCTGCGGTTCACCACCACGATTTTCCACGTACGCGCTCACCGATATCTCAGAATGTCATCCAGACCTTCAATACGCGCGTCGTACCACACGCTGCGCTGAACTTACATACAGTACGGACGGTATGTTATCGAGCGACGATCAGGCCGTCCAAGCACATTTCCTCACATCGATATCTGTTTTCGTTCGGACGTTCGCGGGATGGGTGCTCCTGATGAGCGGATTAGGTTGATCCAAAGCGGTACGCTTCGTGTCTGCCCACAAGCTCTTGATATCCTCGTGGTATTTTCGGCAGGCAGAGGCGGTAGCCGGCCCGGGTCGGGTCTGCCGCTCGAATCAGCCGCGCTTTCCAAATTTAATCGTCCCCTCATGCAGCAAAGCGTCAGCTCCCCCAATCCCCCGCAGCGTCGCCGTATCGTCTACCTGCTGTCACGCCGAATCGCAACCCTCGCATTGACCACATCGTTTGCGGTCGAGTTCAGCCAGCTCTACAACGCACGGTGGATTGATGCGTTACGCGCTTATCCATTGGGCCATTCAGTGCTGGGATCAGGCTTCTCGTCGCACAATCTTATCGCCTACGCCGTGGGCGTTGCCGTTGGGTTCGTTTTCGAGAAAGCGATTCGAGAGATCAGACGAAACGCCGAAGTGCGTGCGATTTGACCGCTGATGCGCGTGTTCGGGCATGATTTCCCACCTAACTCGCGATGCGTTGAACACCAATCCACCGCACTTCGGATGACTTCAGATGCGAGCGCATGGCCGATTGTGCCTCCAGCGCATCACGGGCGATCAGCGCTGCCAGGATCAGCTCATGCTCGGCTACGGCGGCATGCCAGGTGGCGATGGTTTCGGTTTGCCCCCGAAGCTTCTCGGCGATGGGCATATGACGGGCGTCGAACAAGTCCCCGACGATCCGGGTCAACACCGGATTCTGTCCCAGTTCGGCTAGACAAAGATGGAACTGCCGGTCCGCATCCACGGGGGCCTTTCCCTCGACAATCGCCCGTCGCATCTCATCTATCCAGCCCTGTAGACGGACGATACCTTCGTCGCTCACGCGCGCGCAGGCAAGCGTGGCAATGCTGCCTTCGATAGCGGCGCGGGCCTGCATGATATCCATCGGGCTGTCGCCGATCTTGTCGATCGGCATGCCTGTCGGCGAGGCAGGAGAGCAAAGAAAGACGCCGGCCCCCATCCTAATGTCGACGACCCCTTGCATCTCCAGCGCAATCAAAGCCTCTCGTACCGATGGGCGAGACACGTTGAGCAATGAAGCCAAATCGCGCTCGGGCGGCAAACGATCGCCTGTCGAGAGTCGATTCTCAGCGATGTAAGCACGGATTTGTTCGCCAATGACTTGATACATCCGGCGAACGGCGGGGCCTTTGATTTCCATTCTTCGAAGTTCCGGGCATGCAGGCGCAAAGCGGTCGGACCAATAATAGCATCTTGCGCGCCGACAGGCCTGACGTGCGGAAGTCTACGCTCGCATTTTAACGAGAAAATCGTCGAAGACTCACCGCTCGTCTCTTAGGACATACCCTGGAAAGCATTAAATTGGCTTGACCAATTTTCTGAGGCGACCCTATTCTAAGGCAAACAAAGTATCGCGGGTCTTCGCCAACCGGTGCGTGCTGCGTGCGCTCGACGCGGTCCGTCGATCTGTCCCACGAAAATGAAAAAGGTCGCTTAGCCATGCTCACCGTCATTTGCGAGAAACCCGGCTCGTTGCGCATTGAAAACCGTCCGACGCCGGAACGCGGCACAAGAGAAGTGCTGCTGCGAGTACGCCGCGTTGGGGTGTGCGGCACCGACATGCACATTTTCACGGGCAATCAACCCTATTTGCAATATCCGCGTGTGATGGGACATGAGTTATCGGGCACCATCGAAGCAGCCGATGAGGACACCGGCCTCGCAGTCGGCGATACCGTCTACGTCATGCCGTACATGTCATGCGGAAAATGCATTGCCTGCCGCAATGGCAAGACAAACTGCTGCGTGAACATACAGGTGCTGGGCGTCCATCGCGACGGTGCGATGACCGAGTATTTGAGCTTACCCGCTCAATTTGTCCGCAAGGCCGAGGGCGTCACACTGGATCAGGCGGCGATGGTGGAGTTTCTTGCTATCGGTGCGCATGCGGTACGGCGCGCGCAGATTGCCCCGGCGCAACGCGTATTGGTCGTGGGAGCGGGGCCGATCGGCATGGCGGCGATGATGTTCGCCAAACTGCGCGGCGCGACCGTCACCGCACTCGATTCGCGTGCAGACCGGCTGGGTTTCTGCGCCGACACCATCGGCGTGGCGGCCACCGTTGCAGTAGGCGCAGGCGACATCGATACATTAAGTGTGCTCACCGAAGGCGAATTCTTCGATGTCGTCTTCGATGCCACCGGCAATGCCGAGGCTATGCGTCGCGGCTTCGAATTTATTGCGCACGGCGGCAAATATGTCTTTATCTCGATTGTAAAGGATGCGATTTCATTCTCGGATCCTGAGTTTCACAAACGCGAAGCAACGTTGCTGGCCAGTCGCAACGCTACCGTGGAGGATTTCGAGACCGTACTCGATGCGATGCGCGCTGGGCACATACCGGACCGCGCATTGAATACGCATCGCTTGCAGTTGGCGGGATTACCTACCAGCTTCGCCACGTTGCTGGAGCCGTCTGCCGGCGTCGTGAAAGCGATCGTCGAATGCTGATGCACGCCGGTACCGAAAGGGAACGATGATGGCAACGTCGTCAACCACATTCAGGCCCGAAGGGCCGCCTCCGATCCTGCAATTCGGAACCAGTCGTTTTTTGCAGGCCCATGTCGATTTATTCGTCTGCGAGGCCGCACGTCGGCAGCCGAGCGAGGCGCTGGGAAAAATGACTGTCGTTCAAACCACCTCAAACGCCGCGAGTCGGGCCCGCATTGCTGCATTACGTGAAAACGGCCGATATCCGGTGCGTGTTCGTGGACTGCATCATCAAGAGAAAATCGACTTATGCATCGAATGCGACAGCATCGCTGAGGCATTGCATGCCGACGAAGACTGGCTAACGTTACGTAAGCGCATTCGACATGACGTCCGAGTCATCGTATCGAATACCGGCGATACCGGTTATGCCGGTTTCCCGGAAGATAACGCCTCCTTACTGAGCGGCAAATCCGCGCCTCGCGGTTTTGCCGCCAAATTGTGCGTGCTGCTGTACGAACGCTATCGGGCCGGCGCAGAGCCGATCACATTGTTGCCGTGCGAACTGGTATCACGAAATGGCGACGTGCTGCGGGGTCTGGTCATCGGCATCGCGCAAAACTGGGGCAGTCCATCCGAGTTTATCGATTATCTTGAAAAAAGATGCGTGTGGGTCAATTCCCTGGTGGATCGCATTGTCTCTGCCGCCATCGATCCCATCGGTGCGGTCGCTGAGCCGTACGCATTATGGGCCATTGAACGGCAAGCGGACATGGTGTTGCCCTGCCGACATGACAGCATGATTCTGACCGACGATCTGACGCATTTCGAGCGACTGAAACTTTTTCTTCTGAATTTGGGCCACACGGTATTGGCGCAATGCTGGCTGGATGCGCAACGGCCCGCCAGCGATACTACCGTGCGGGAAGCAATACAGCGCGACGATTGGCGTACAACGCTCGAATCGGTTTGGCGAGATGAGGTGTTACCTGTATTTGCTGCGCTTGGCGAATACGACAGTGCCTCGACCTATTTAGCGGAAGTGCGCGATCGTTTCAACAATCCTTTCCTTGCCCATCGCGTTGCCGACATCGCCACTCACCACGCGGAGAAAATGCAGCGACGCTTCAAACCGGTCGTGGCGCTCGCCCGCGAGTTGGGGTTGGACACCGAACAACGGTATCTGCGAGCAGCACTCGCCACTGCTGAGAAGCAGACAGCGAAAGTGTGAAATCAATGCATACGACTGCGGAATACGACGGAAGCATACGACAGAAGCAAAAGAAGGAAGCGTACGACCAAGGCTTGAGACGAACGAAGGCGTAAGCCCATAACGATCGGAGACGAGACATGCGTAATATGCGTTGGGTGGTCATCCTGCTGTGCTTTCTTGCCATCGCGATCAATTATATCGATCGCGCGAATCTGGCTGTCGCGGCGCCGCTAATCCAAAAGGCGTTGAACATCGGCCCAGCGCAAATGGGCCTGATCTTGAGCGGTTTCTTCTGGACGTACGCGCTGATGCAGATGCCCTTCGGTTGGTTCGTCGATCGTGTCGGGGCGCGTATCGCGTTGCCGATCGCCGTCGCCTGGTGGTCCCTGTTCACCGCGCTGACGTCGGGTGCCTCCAGCGTGGCCGCAATGTTCGGATGCCGTCTGGCGCTCGGAATCGGTGAGGCGGGGGCTTACCCGTCCTGCGCGAAGCTGGTGAGCCAGTGGTTCAAACCCAGTCAACGCGCGCTGGCGACCAGTATCTTCGACAGTGGATCGCGCGTGGGTTCGGCGTTGTCGATCCCGGTGGTTGCCCTCATCATCGGCGAACTGGGTTGGCAATCGTCGTTCATCATTACCGGTGCGATCGGCTTCACCTGGGTGGTCGGCTGGTTCCTGATCTACAAAAATCCCTCTCGTGGAGATCTGACGGAAGCGGAGCCCGCTACAGCCGCTTCACCCACACCCATTGCATCGATGGGTTCCACGTCGCCGGCAATGTCACCGATGTCGGCACTTTCGGCATCGACGGGTCTCCCGGGGATCTCCGGCATAGGGAGCAGCCCCCTCCCGCCGAAGGAGAAGATCACCTGGCTGTCGCTGTTCAAATACCGTACGCTGTGGGGGATGATGTTGGGCTTCTTCTGCCTGAACTTCGTCATTTACTTCTTCATCACATGGTTCCCCAGCTATCTGGTGCAAACCCGTGGGTTTTCGCTCAAATCGCTCGGCACGTTGGGGATGATCCCTGCGTTGATGGCCATTCCCAGCGGCTGGTTGGGGGGATTTGTCTCCGATGCGTTGTTTCGCCGGGGTTGGAGCCTCACTGCCGCGCGTAAGACCTGCATGGTCGGCGGCATGTTGCTATCCTCCGTCATCACGTTAACGGCCTTCACAACGAACATCTATCTGACGTTGGTCTTTTTTGGCATCGCTTACGGCAGTCTCGCATTCGCCGCCGCCAGTATCTGGTCGCTTCCGGTTGACGTCGCGCCTACGCCGGATCATGTTGCATCAATCAGCGGTATACAAAACTTTGCGTCGAACCTGGCCGGCATCGTCATCACCACCTTCACCGGTCTGATGGTAGCCATCACCCACGGTTCATTCACGGTGCCGCTGTGTGTCGCCGGCGGCTTTTGTTTCCTTGGCGCTTTCAGTTATCTCGTCATTGTGAAAAGAGTCGAACCGCTGACAATGTCCAGTGCCAAGGAAGCGCCATCGCCGGCGCACGCACATTCGACGGTCTGATCGATCCATCGTCATCCCAACCGCTCCACCTGAACAATATGCCACGTCCATCCGAAGTCACCTCAGACGTCTCGAGTCGGATTGCTGTCGACATTGCGATCGGCACCCCGATCATCCGACTGCATCCTCATGATGACGTGGTCATCGCCACGCGTCAGTTGATGTCGGGCGTTCATATCGCGTCCGAGGATCTGGTCATCAGCGGGCTCATTCCGCCCGGTCACAAGATCGCGACCCGGAACATCGCTGCGGGCGAGCCGGTGAAACGCTACAACCAGATCATCGGCGTCGCGCGCAATGCGATCGCACGCGGACAACATGTGCACACCCATAATCTGAGCATGGTGGCGTTCGCTCGGGAGCATGCATTTGGCGTGGACCTGCAACCCACTGCTTACGTGTCCGAACCCGCTACGTTCATGGGCATCCGGCGCGAAGACGGACGCGTGGCAACACGCAATTACATCGGGATCTTGACCAGCGTAAATTGCTCGGCCACGGTGGCGCGAGCCGTTGCGGACCATTTTCAGCGAAGCACCCACTCTGAAGCGCTGGCTCTCTATCCCAATGTCGATGGTGTGATCGCGCTGACACATGGGCTCGGCTGCGGCATCGACACGCTGGGAGAGGGGATGGCCGTATTGCGACGAACGCTGTCGGGTTACGCTGTGCATCCCAACTTCCACTCGGTGCTGTTCCTGGGCCTGGGGTGCGAAGCGAATCAAATTGCCGGTGTGCTGGATTCGGCCGGCCTCAAAGACAGCGAAACGCTACGCAGCTTCACGATTCAGGACAGCGGCGGTTCGAAGAAGACGATCGAACGCGGCATTGCGATGATCAAGGAGCTGCTGGTAGACGCGAACCGCGTAAAGCGAGAGCCCGTATCGGCGTCACATTTAATGGTGGGATTGCAATGCGGTGGCTCCGATGGCTACTCCGGCATTTCCGCCAATCCTGCGCTCGGGGCCGCGGTGGATCAGCTCGTACGGCACGGCGGCACGGCCATCCTTTCCGAGACGCCGGAAGTCTATGGGGCAGAACATCTTCTTACCCGACGGGCAGTGACGCCCGAAGTGGGCGAAAAGCTGTTGGCACGCATTGCGTGGTGGGAAGCGTACTGCGCACATCATGGTGCCGAGTTGAACAATAACCCGTCGGCAGGGAACAAGGTCGGCGGCTTGACCACCATTCTAGAGAAATCGCTCGGTGCGGTTGCCAAGGGCGGCACGACCAATTTGGTCCAGGTCTATCAATATGCGGAACGGATCGATAGCAAGGGTTTCGTCTTCATGGATTCCCCGGGCTACGATCCCGTATCGGCGACCGGGCAAGTGGCATCCGGTGCGAATCTGATTTGTTTCACGACCGGCCGAGGATCGGCGTATGGCTGTGCGCCGTCACCGTCGCTTAAACTCGGCACGAATACCGCATTGTGGGAACGGCAAAGCGACGATATCGATATCAACTGCGGCGGCGTCATCGACGGAACCGAATCGATCGAGGGACTCGGAAATCTCATTTTCGAGCAGATGCTCGCCTGCGCCTCGGGCGCCGCCTCCAAAAGCGAAACTCAGGGTTATGGACAAAACGAATTCGTGCCCTGGCAGTTGGGCGTGATCACCTAGGTCCGGCCAGGCGAACCACCAGCTCTTCGCATGGCAGAACGGCGAAGCGCACCGTGCCTGCTCCGGGTGGAAGATCTGCAGCTCGGCCGGGGCGACGATCTGCGCGTCGCAGTTGGGCGGGAACCGCTAGAATTGCGGCTTTAGCCTGGAATACGCCAATGTCATTTGACTCGTTTGGCCTGATCGATCCCTTGCTGCGTAATGTGCGGGAGCTCAACTACCGGACACCGACGCCGGTCCAAACCAAGGCCATTCCTGCTGTGCTCAGTGGCAAGGACGTGATGGCGGCGGCACAGACCGGCACGGGCAAAACCGCGGGTTTTGCGCTGCCATTACTGCAACGATTGGTTCAGTGCGGCCCAGCGGTGTCCAGCAACCGAGTGCGTGTTCTCGTCTTGGTGCCCACGCGTGAACTGGCCGAACAAGTGCTGCAAAGCTTTATCGATTACGGCAGCGGCCTCCACTTGCGGTTTCTGGCCGCCTACGGCGGTGTGAGTATCAACCCACAGATGATGACGTTACGCAAAGGCGTGGATGTACTGGTTGCCACGCCGGGCCGTTTGCTCGACCTCAATGGCAGGAATGCAGTGCAGTTTGATGAAGTGCAGACGCTGGTACTGGATGAAGCCGACCGCATGCTGGATCTCGGTTTTTCACGTGAGCTCAACGCCATTTTTGCTGCGTTACCCGCTCAGCGTCAGACCCTGCTGTTCTCCGCCACGTTCACCGACGATATTAAAGACATGGCGGCGAGCATTCTGCACGACCCCGTCAATGTCAGCGTCAGCCCGCCCAACGCCACGGCCAGCAAGATCAAGCAGTGGGTGGTGCCGGTGGATAAGAAGAACAAACCCGATCTCTTCATGCACCTTGTGGACAAGAACCACTGGGAACACGCGCTGGTGTTCGTGAAGACACGCAATGGCGTCGATTACCTGGCGGCGATGCTGGAGAAAGCAGGCTATGCAGTCGACACCATCCACGGCGACAAACCCCAACCGGCGCGTCTGCGTGCGCTGGAGCGTTTCAAGACCGGTAATGTACGGATGCTGGTCGCCACCGATGTGGCGGCGCGCGGACTGGATATCGACGACCTGCCGCTGGTGATCAATGTGGATCTGCCGATCGTCGCGCAAGACTATGTGCACCGTATCGGTCGTACCGGCCGCGCGGGTGCGAGCGGCGTGGCGGTCTCCTTCGTATGTGCGGATGAAGCACCACAACTCGCCGCGATTGAAGCGATGATCGGGCAAACGCTGGCCCGTGAAGAAGAAGCCGGTTTCGAAGCCGAGCACCGCGTGCCGCAAACCAGCGCGACGGGGCAAATCATCAAGAAACCCAAAAAGCCCAAAAAGCCCAAAGTGCCGCAAGCTGCACCGGGCGCTGCGCAGGCGCTCGGCAAAAAGTCGCGCCCGCTGAATGACCAAAGCAAACGCACGCCCAATGGGCCCGCTGTCGCCGCAGGCAAAAAGATGAGCTCGGCCCGTGCTAACCCAGGCAGCGTGCGAAAGCCAGGCAACAGACCTGCCAGTAAGCGAGCCCCGGGGTCAGTTAAACCGACCGGCAAGCCCGCTGGTGATCGCACGAAGCGCTAACGCTGATCCGTCGGTCCGCGCCAACGCGATCGCTCGTTTCAGCGATCGGCAGCCACTAGCGGAGCGATCTGACTCGCGAAGTCAGACAGAAACCCATCGCGTGCGCGCAATCCGGCGGACGGTTGTTGAGCCGTTCCGTCATCCTGTATCAACCGAGCAAAGACTAACGTCTTCCCGCCCTGTGTGGACCAGCCGACGAACCAACCCCAACCCCGCATTTCATCATCTGAACCATCGGCTTTCGAGGGGAATCCGGTGCCGGTTTTGCCATGAATATCCCAACCGTCGTCGAGCTTGGTTACTTCGGTGATCTCTTCCGTCATCGCAAAAGCGTGTTCGCTTACCGGCAACGTGTGGTTGACCAACTTTGTCAAGAATGTCACCTGCTCCAGTGGACTGATTTCAAGTGACGAATCGATCCAGGCATGGGTCAATCCGTCAGGGTGACGTTTATCGCCCTTCACGTCGGCGTTACCGAAATCGAATTGCTTCGTGTAGTCCGCAAATCGATCCATCCCGAGCGAACTCGTCACTTGCTGGGAAAACCAGACAACAGAATATTTAATCCACCGCGTAGGGTCCGTCGGCTGCTTCCAAGCGGTGCCGCGATGGCATGCACGGCCTCGCTTTCAATTTTGCTGTAGCAAACGGCCAAATTCTAACCCGCTCCGTCGTTGTTAGGGCCTGGTAATCACGAGGGAATGCCAATCCTGCGCCAGTTTGAAGCGCTTTCGGAACCAAGGCGCACGAAAGATTTGTACGCCCATGCGCTGTGCTCGGCTAGCGTACTCACCCATCAACCAGAAGTGACGAATGGTCAAAAACGCAGACATCGCGGCGATATCGACATCGGCTACCGGAAGGACCTCAAGATAACCGCCGAAAAAGGCATTCCACTTCGACTGCAGCGCGTCGTCCGGCCTAGCATCGCCCTTTCCTAAAAGGCCGCCCCACAGGTAAACCGCCAAATCGTACGCTTGGAAGCCGGGGCCACCGTCATCGAAATCGAAAAACGACGCAGCACGCGCCTCGTTTTCGCCCTGTGTGATGATGGTATTGCCGCCATGGCAGTCCCCGTGGCACGCGACCACTTGAAGATCACCAAAATGGGCTGCCCTGCTCTCCATATCAGCCGCGAGCGAAATGATGAGCTCTCTTGTCTCCGCGTCCAGCACCGACAGCGAGAGAATTCGTTCGAGGGGACGGCGCAAAAGGTGGTCGAGGTCCAACTTATAGACACTGGCGGACCCATTGTAGGTTCGAGATAGCGCATGAATGCGCGCTAACTCGGCGCCCATGGCAGCGATATCGCCGTGATTGTCCCCAGGTGGCTTTCCGGCGAGATACTCGAAAACGACCAATGATCGTTCCCCCTCGGCTGCCGACAAACTGACAAAAAGCGTGTCATTCTTTGTAACCCACGGCTCGGCAACGGCCGCCCCCTCCCTTTTGAGATGTCTCAGCAGGGCCGTCTCGTAATCCACGTTCGGCAAACCTCTCTCACGTCGAGCGCTCAGTCGAGCAATGCAACGGCGGCCATCGGACAACGAGACTTCATACACGTCGTTGAAGCCGCATTGCAACAACAAGCACGCTTCCACCTGTCCAACGGGGTACATATTCTCGATAATCTTTCGAATCTCAGCTGCATCGATCGTTGAGTAGACCGACTGCAGTGGCGACGGGCCGATAGACGGTGCAGCATTTGGCATGGGTTCCTCGTGGACGGATTCGAGAAGCAACCTTTAATCACATGCGGATACACGAACGATCATGTCGTGCACGTTGAGCCGCCCTGCGCGGACAGCGACCATCGATGACAAGCTAAGCGTCCGATCTGTCGCGACCGGCGACGAACGCTTAGACGCCCGCTGTGCTGACGCTTTTCAGGCGCGCCTGAAGGGTATCATGAAGCCCTGCCGCTGCGACAACGACGCCATCGGCATCGACGTCGAACGGCATGCCGTTCAACGCGCTAGCCTTGCCGCCAGCCTCCTGCACGAGCAGACATCCAGCCAGTCGTAGACATCGTCTCCTGTCTCAACATACGCATCCAGGCGCCCCGTAGCGAAGCAGGCCAACTGTAGCGGTGCAGCGGCCATCTGTCGAATCACAAACACGTGTTTCGATGTTTCCACGAGAAGTCCGACGGCGGACGCGTGCTCGACGGCAGTCACGCTGCCAAAGGGTGGGGGTGCCGGCCCCCTTCCTGTCAATCGCCATCGTAGCATCGTCGCGAAAGCGACTTTTTCGAAACCCGACCTTCTGGACAGACGATAGACTATCTGGCACGATTTAACAAAAGTGAACAAATCCGCCGAACGATCGTCAGTTCATTACCAATGAAAATCCAAGCTAGCCAAGCTCTCATTCACTCGATGCGTATGTTCCTGGAAGGTTTTTCTCCCGGGCGCTGAGGCTTTTGTACTTCTAAAAAAGGGACGCCGCGGGCGTCCCTTTTTTTCTGGAGCGGCAATGACATATCGATACATCACCACGCCAATTTACTACGTCAACGATCGGCCTCATTTGGGCCATGCGTATGCCAGCGTCCATGCCGACGTCATGGCTCGCTACCTGCGTGCGGCAGGTCATCAAACGATGTTGCTCACCGGCGCTGACGAGCATGGCGAAAAAATCGCCAAAGCCGCGATGCTGGCCAATGAGTCGCCGCGTGCGTTCGCTGATCGACATGCGCAGACGTTCGTAGACGCCTGGCGATGCCTATCGGTCGAGCCCGATAAGTTCGTTCGGACCACCGCGCCCGAACATGGCAAGGTCGTGTCGGAATGCCTACGTCGCCTCTTCGAGGCCGGAGATATCTATCTGGCAGATTATGAAGGGCTTGATTTTGGTCGGCCAGGAGCGTTTCGTCACCGAGAAGGAGCCGGTGGACGGCAAGCTTCCCGAAGACAAGGAACCGCCCGTATTGCGGCGTGAGCCCAACTACTTCTTTCGCATGGAAGCGCACCGCGACTGGATGCGTCGGTTGTTGCAGGGCTCCCCGGATCTGATCCAGCCCGTGCAGTACCGTCATGAAGTAATGAAACTGCTGCAAGAGCCGATAGGCGATCTCAGCATCTCACGTCCCGTGACCGGCCTCGAATGGGGCATCCCTATTCCTTGGGATGCCGAACACGTGACCTATGTCTGGTTCGATGCGCTTCTGAGTTATGTCTCGCCGCTCGGCTATCCCGAACAGGCCGCCTTTCGCGACTACTGGCCGTCCGTACACCATGTGATCGGCAAGGATATCCTGCGCACCCACACGCTCTTCTGGTTGAGCATGACGCATGCGCTCGGCATCGAGCCTTATCAGCGATTGCATGTGTCCGGACACTTGCTCGGCTCCGATGGCCGCAAAATGAGTAAATCGCTCGGAAATGGCGTCGATCCGCTCGAGGCGGCGAGTACTTACGGTGTGGATGCACTGCGCTACACGTTGATCCGAGAGGTCAGCTTCGGTTCTGATGGCGTTATAAGCAACGCGGTGATCGAACAGCGGCTGCATCGCGATCTCGCAGACGATCTCGGTAATCTGGCCGCCCGCACGCTGGCTATGGCAAAGAAATATCGCGGGGGCGTGGTCCCAGCTCCTCGGGGATATGACGCGCGGGAAGACGCCATCATTTCCCGTGCGAGCGAGTTGCCGACCATCGTTTTCGCATTCGTCGAGCAGATGAAACCAGGCCGCGCGACGGAACAGGTAATGGGTTTTGTCAAACACCTCAACGGCTACGTTGCAGAGAGCGCACCCTGGACGCTCGCAAAAGATCCTGCGGCGTCCGACCGACTGGACACGGTTCTCTATACGCTGCTCGAAGCGCTCTACAGCGTCAGCAACTTGTTGCATCCCGTGATGCCGGGAAAGATGCTCGAGTTGCAAATGCTGCTTGGTGCTTCAGGCGCGCCCTGCTGGAATCTCCCTTGGGGCAGGGCGTAAAACCGGGCAGCTATGTCAAAGAGGGCATTCTGTTTCCTAAGCGACTGAACCAAGAGGACGCGTAGAGCGTGCCGGTTACTGTCCTGCAGGTCTCTGAATGGCCGCGCAGGCCAAAACGCACGACTCAGCTCAGTCGATATGAGCGGCGCGAGCTTGACCAGAAAGATCAGCGGGAACGCGTTGCCCGAACGACACTTAATCCCCGCGCCTCCAAACCTTCGTAGAATGCATCGGCCGTCTCGCTTTCGACGATCACCGTTTGCGCAAGCGTGACATCGCCGATTGAATATGCCGATGCGGCATTCAGCTTTTCCATCGACGCCAGCACGACCGTCTCGGCAGAGCGTGCCGCCAGCGCACGTTTTACATACGCTTCTTCGAGGTCTCCGGTGCTGAGTCCCTCGGTCAAGTGCACGCCGGTGACGCCCATGAAGTAGATATCCGCACGAATGTGAGACATCGCCTCGATAGCGGCCGCCCCAACGTTCACCATGGAATGCTTGTAGAGCTTGCCACCAATCATGATGACGTCGATTGCCGGGTGATCGAGCAGTGCAACGGCGACCGT
Organism: uncultured Robbsia sp.; assembly: GCA_963922375.1. Classification (GTDB taxonomy): domain Bacteria; phylum Pseudomonadota; class Gammaproteobacteria; order Burkholderiales; family Burkholderiaceae; genus Robbsia. The sequence goes on along the minus strand of CAWUJR010000004.1, from coordinate 5,658 downwards.
TGGGCTGTGCGTCACGACGGTCGCGGCCAACGCAAGCGGGATGTGCCGGACTAATTCGGCAGAGGTCGTGCCGCCATCGATCATGACCACCTGACCAGACTCGATCATGGATGCGGCGACGCGCCCGATAGCCGACTTCCCCGAAGTCTCGATCGTCCGCCGTACCGAAATGGGCGCAACAGCCGGCGATGCAGGAAGCGCGCCGCCGTGGACACGCTGCAACAATCCTTCCGTGGCCATCTCGCGCAAATCCCGCCGTATCGTGTCTTCCGACACCCCGAACGTCTCCGCAAGTTCACCTGCAAGCACCTGCCCGTGCGCGGCGAGGAGATCGAGTATCGATTTTTTCCGTTGAGAAGTCAGCATTAGGCTTGCGTGTTTTTTCTTGATATTGCATGAAGTTGCACGATATCATAAAAATGACCAACACAACGAGGAGACGCTATGACCGCGACACGAGACCGAGTACGCATCGTGGACACCATCACCCTGTCGGACGATTGGTACGTGCTGAAAAAAACGACCTTTGATTTCCGTCGACGCGATGGCGTTTGGCAGCGGCAGAGCCGAGAGACCTACGATCGCGGTAACGGCGCAACGATTCTCCTCTTCAACCGAACCCAGCGTACGGTGATACTGACGCGCCAATTCAGGTTTCCTGCATTCGTAAACGGGCATGATGGCATGATGATCGAAGCGGCAGCGGGCTTGCTCGACAATGCGTCTCCCGAAGAGCGAATCAGGGCGGAAGTAGAGGAAGAAACCGGCTATCGCGTTCAGGATGTTCGCAAAGTATTCGAGGCCTACATGAGCCCCGGCTCTGTGACAGAGAAGCTTCATTTCTTTTTGGGGGAATACGATGCGTCGACACGCGTGGGTGCCGGCGGTGGCGTGGAAGCCGAGGGTGAAGACCTTGAAGTGATGGAGCTGACACTAAGCGATGCGATCGCGGCCGTTGAGCAAGGACTTATTGTCGATGCGAAGACGATTATGCTGATACAGCACGTCGCATTGAAAGCGTTTATGGAGCCCGAAACACGATGACATCAAAGCTCATTCTTATCGCTGGGCCTTATCGAAGTGGCACCCAGGGCGACCCTCAGCGTATTGCCTGCAATCTCAGAACATTGGAAAAAACAGCGCTTGAAGTCTATCAGCGAGGGCACATGCCAATGATAGGCGAATGGGCAGCACTCCCGTTAGCGGCGAGCGCAGGGTCCACCGCCGTTGGCGACGCGGTGAGTGAAACCTTTCTTTATCCTGTCGCTCAACGCCTGATCGCCCACTGCGATGCCGTGTTGCGCATTGAAGGCGAATCTCAAGGCGCGGACGAAGACGTGCGATTGGCTGCCTCGCTCGGAAAGCCCGTATATCGTACCGTAGACGCGCTGCCAACAGCCGAATAGAAGTCATTGAATCAACGGGGGCTAGTATCCCACTGGAGGTCGCGACCGTGTATCAAGCAAAGCGAGAAGGTCTCTTGTAATCTTGTCATTAACGAAGTTCGCCACTCGCCACTACACACATAGGATTCCATGGGGCGCTATCGATCACTGATTCTCACGCTCGGCATGCTGCTACATGGCTATGTGGGCTTACGGCTGATCGCCGCACTTTCATCACGCACGGACTCGCGGGATGCACTGTGGATTTTCCTACTGCTATCAGGTGTGATGATCTGCTACGGGATGCGCCATCGACATGGCTGCCCTCGTGGCGTGCGCGCAGTGCTGATGTGGGTGTCACTGATCGCGATGGGCTTTTTTTCGCTGCTCATGACCTTCACGCTTAGCCGGGATGTCTTCCTCGTTACTTATGCGCTTGCCGCTCGACTGCCGTTTTCAGGTGCCCAGAGGCTAGTCACTGCCGAGTCATCGGGCGAGGTGGCACATATCAGTGCGTTGCTGGTCGTGCTGGCCGCAGTCCTGGCGCTTCTGAAAGGCATTTACAACGCGCGCCGACGCGCACCGGTAGTCGACGTCGACATTCCCATTCCGAACATGTCGGTCGCTTTGCGCGGTTTCACGATCGTTCAACTGAGTGACATTCACGTTGGTCGAACCATCCGCAAGGGCTATCTTGACGCGATTGTCGATAAGGTCAACACGCTGGATGCGGATATTGTTGTCATCACCGGGGACGTGGTTGATGGCAGTGTCGCTGAATTGACGGTACACACGGCGCCGCTGGCGCGATTGCGAGCGAAGCAAGGTGTCTATCTCGTGACCGGAAATCACGAATATTATTCGGGAGCAGATGCGTGGATCGCAGAATTTCGCCGACTCGGATTGCGGGTTCTGCTGAACGAACATAGCGTGATAAGCGTAGGCACCGAATCGCTGGTACTCGCTGGTGTCACCGATTACAGTGGGGCCGACTTTGCGCCTGAACACCGCAGTAATCCGGCCCTCGCCTTATCCGGTACAACAGGGAGGGCGGGACTTCGCATCCTCATGGCACATCAGCCGCGCTCTGGTGCCGATGCGGAAGCGGCGGGCTTCGACGTACAACTATCCGGGCACACGCACGGGGGACAAATTTTCCCCTGGAATTTTGCGGTGCCGTTACAACAGCCATTCACCGCAGGCTTGGTCCGATGCGGCAAGATGTGGATGTATGTAAGCCGCGGTACCGGCTATGCAGGACCACCCGTACGCTTCGGAGCACCTTCGGAGATCACGAGAATCCGCTTTACCGCCAACCTATCCTGACCGAAACCCGTGTGGCAATGACATTGATTCAGCCGTTTCTGCGTGCGCCGATAGTGACGGCGAGTTCGATCATGAAAAACTGCCCGACCACCGGGTAACAAGAGCGGAATCCCGCCACGTGGACTTGCTGTGCGCGTGGAATGGACGACATCTGGATGTGTAACGAGGAAGCTAGATGCGCGCTGATAGATATGCCCGCACGCGACGTCTGCTATGCCGTGCGTTTCGCTCATGCAAGCAGGATCCGCCGGAAGACCGCTTCGGCCGAAAAGAATGCCGCCCGTCGGCGCCGCCAGGCAACCTTTTCCAACCAACCAGAGACCGTTTCCGCGAATTCTGAGGCGTTTCAGCTGGCGAACGTCGGCAGCAGGGTTGCGATCTGATCACCGACAATGCGATCACGCGCCCTTTAGTGCCTCGATGGCGACTTGAACTCTGGCGGGGATGACGGCAGACGTTGCCCAGAGCAAATGGATGTGGTGTTCACGTCCAGGAAGGTCTGGGAGAATACGGACCAGCCTTCCCGTTGCCAGTGCGTCTTCAACCAGCCAGTCGGGTAGCCAGGCTATTCCCCGCCCCCATTCAGCTGCGTCGAGCAGGACCCCAAGATCCGCGGCATGAATGTGCGCATGGGGCTCGATCATTTCCAGCAGCCCGACTTCGTTCGGAAAGACCCACGGCTCGGTCCACCCGTCGCGGTGGTAAACCAGTGCGTTGTATCGGGCTAAGTCCGCTAACGAGCGCGGCATCCCTTGTCGCTCGACCACGGACGGTGCTGCACACAATACGGTGGCATGGCGACCTACCAAGCAGGACGACAGTCCCGCTGCAGCGCCGATCGGTCCGCTTCTTACCGCCAGATCGAACCCCTCCTCCACGAGCGATACATGACGGTCCCTCAGGTCCAACTCGATCGTCAGCTCCGGATAGTGGTCGGCCATTTGCATAAGCACCGGTGCAACCTTCAGTCTGCCGTAGAGCATGGGCATCGTGACACGAAGCAGCCCTCGAACACTTCCTCGCTGTGCGTCGAGCACTGCGGCACCTTCGCGCAGTTCCAACATGGCTCTGTCGCACCGTGCGAGGAAGGCGTGTCCCTCTTCGGTGAGATGTTGCGCACGCGTGGTGCGGTTGAAAAGCCGTACGCCGAGACGTTCTTCGATCCGCGCCACTGCTTTGCCGACCGCCGACCGCGAAAGATGAATCTTTCGCCCGGCGGCCGCAAAACTGCCAGCCTCGGCAGCCGCAACGAACGCGGGAACGTCGTTGAACAGGTCCAGCATATTGCATCCCCTAAAGCAACATTATGGCGAAATAGTATCGCGATTGTAGCCATTTGGTTTGCACTGAATCTTCGGTAGTATGCAGAAAAGGAAGGATCCACAGGTCCCCGGATCCTTTACCCGATGCACTATCGTGCTCCGCACTGTGGGCGAGTTGTTGCTCATTTCCGTCGCCGCGCCCGCGGATCGGGGGACATCGGGATTTTCTGTGCAAGACAATAAGCATCGCCATAAGGGCCTGGTTGTGTACGCGCGTGGTGCACCTGGCATGCGGAAACGCCCGTCGGTCACGGCTCGCTATAGCAAATGTCATGAAAACCGCATATCCGGAGAAGGTAAATCGTGTTCGTTATTTTTGTACTGTGGCTAGCCTTCTTCATCATCAATTTCAATGTGGCCATGATCATTCCGTTGCTGCCATATATACAAGATCAGTATCACCTTACGCCGATCGAAACGGGATGGCTCCTCGCCGCGTTTCCCATCGCTGCATTATTGAGTAATTTGATCATTGGACCGTACATTGACCGATACGGGCGAAAGCGCTTCATTATTATTGGCGCAATAAGTTGTATTTTTTCGCTTTTACTGACCGCTACTGCCCGGAGCGTCGGTCTCATCATATTTAGCCGCGCCGCTACAGGTGTTTTTATGCCGATGATAGGTGCCTCTATCTTTGCGGCGCTTGCCGACTATGTGCCGCTGGAGAACCGGATGCGTGCGTCCGGCTATATTGCATCAGGTGCGCCGGTCGCATTCCTATTTTCCATGACACTCGGCGTCGTGTCGGGTGGTTTGTCAAGCTGGCGCCTTCCGGTCACTCTCCTGGCCATCCTCTGCGGCACGCTGGCCACCTCAATGGCGGTGCTTCCGGCACCAGACCCGGCGGCGCTTTCCAAAAGCCGCGTGACGTTGGAAACTTATCGGTACCGGTTAATGACGCAATCTGTCGATATGCGCACCCGCCTACTTTTCGCATCGTATTTCTGCTGGGCGATTGGCGTATATACTTTTTTGGGCTTATATCCGAGTTGGCTCATTCAACATGCGCTGCGGATGGACCGCGTCGGCACCGTCGGAACAGTCGTGTTTGCTGGGGAAATTGGAGGCTTATTTGGCGCTGTGTATTCTGGCAGGCTCGCTGAACGATTCAAGAACCCGTTGAATCTTTGTGCAATAGCTGCCGTGGCGATTGCCATCGCTGTGTCGACGATGCCGTTTGTGAAAGGGCTCGCGTTTTATCAAGGAATCGCATACGGTGTCTTTGCGTTTGGACGCGATCTGATGCTGGCACTGATTCTAGGTGATGCAATGCGATTCGTCTCGGCAGCACAGCGAGGCGGTCTGAATGCTTCTCTTAACGCAATCTACCAAACAGGAGGCGCGATTGGTGGTTTCGCAAGCGCTCGACTTTACGGCATCAGTCCGAGTTTCATAGCAAACACATTGGTTGCGTGTACGGCTTTCATAGCTGCGTCGGCTATGTTACGGCGCATAGCGAGCGATTAATCAGTAACCGCGATCAAACTGACTTTACGACTTCTACACAGCGATTCTAACGCGCCAGACAGTGGGTGTTCGGTGTCTAGTCCAGTATGTCCTGAATTGTCAGATTTTCGACCTTCCATTCGGCGCCTGGGCTTCTATCATGCATTGGCGGTTCC
>CAWUJR010000003.1:0-40672 GCA_963922375.1 uncultured Robbsia sp. | reverse complement strand
CAACGGCAGCGAGCTGTTCGTCGACGGCGGCGCAGCACAAATCTGAACCATGCATCGGCATGAAGCAGCTAAACGCGCCAGCAGCGCGTCGCTGCCCCGCTTCAATTGACCGGATTCTCCGCAGGCGAGCACGGGGCCGACCTTCCGCGCGCCGATCTGAGGCAAGCAACACCCTCCTCCCGCCTCACTGGGACCGTCGATCGGGTCGGTGCACGGTTCTTGCGACATCGTTTGTCTCTTCAATTAATAAAGGGAGCGGATCACGATGAAGTACTGCTTTTTGCTTCCGAACATCAACGCGCATGAGCCGATCGACGTGGTCATATAAGTGCCGTGCGCCACACATCCGGCGCGGCGCTGCGCTGCGCACGACTGGCAGTACAGCGCTCTTGTAAAAATGAAATGAACCAGCTACCAGGAGTGTTTTGAATGGGGTTTGCACGCGGTATTGAACATATCGGAATGACCGTGCCTGACATCGATCAGGCAGAGTCGTTTTTTCAACAGGCATTTGGGGCGCACATTCTCTATCGCGGCCTGACTAAGCACGATACACCCCAAACCGGTGAGCAAGTGGGCCCGATCAACGGTCTAGGAACTGACAACGCCCAGATCGCGATCTCCATGCTCCGAATCGGATCGGGGGCGAATCTCGAACTGTTCGAGGTGGCACAACCGCAGGGTGCGTCGCCCGGCATCGCGACCCTGGGGCCGACCCACTTTTCCGTGTATGTTGACGACCTCGAAGAAGCGGGGCAAGCGGTCGTGAACGCCGGCGGCACGATGCTGGACGGTCCACAGGCGTGCTTCGGTCCGGAAAGCGGCCCGGACAATCGCATCTGGTTTTGCCGAACGCCGTGGGCGACGCTCATCGAACTCGTGCATTTGCCGTCGCCGCTTCATTACCTCGACTCGGCCCCGGCAAAGCGCTATATCCCTGAGTAATCGAAGCCCATCGCATAGACCTCGGCCCGATACGGCATCTGGCCGGTTTGTCAGGCCGATTGGGCGTCGGCGGCCCAAGCGTGCGCATCAGCGCCAGCGGTGACGCGCAACGGGCATGATGGCTCGCTCACTGCGCGCCACACGGCCTCGGTAACATCCTGGACATGCGTGGTCGGCGACGAAGTGTCGGACAACATCGTAAAAATCGCCTTCACCGCGTCCGCGTAGGCCTCATGATCCAAGCCGTGCATGCGGCCGCCACCGTTGTCCGCAAAACGGGTTTCGGGTGCCCTCCCCGGCAACACCAAGTGAGCCCGCACGCCAAAGGGTGCAAGCTCCAACGCCAGCGCTTCGGTAAATGCATTCACCGCCGCCTTGCTCGCGCGATAGGTGGCAAGCAATGGAATCGGTTTAAGGGTGATGCTGGAACTCACATTGACGATGACGCCGGCCTGACGTTCGCGAAATTGTGGGATGACCGCCTGCATCATGGCGATCGTGCCGAATGTATTGGTTTCGAATACGTCACGCACGGTGGCCATCGGCGTCACTTCGGCTGGCGATGCAGCGCCCACGCCGGCGTTGTTGACCAACGCATCGATGGGGCCGACCGAATCGATCAGCTTGCGGATGCTGTCGGCGTCCGTGACGTCGAGCGGCAATACGCGAAGGCGATCGGATGGTGCAAACAAATCATTTTGCGGATGACGCATCGTGGCAACCACATTCCATTCCCGAGCGACGAAGTCGCGCGCGATCTCGAGACCGAAGCCTGAAGAGCAACCCGTTATCAAAATCGTTTTCATGGTGATCCTGTCGTGTGAGTAGTAGATGACGACACGATAGGCCCCCGCCTCCGAACTTGCTACAATTCAACGTTCGAATTTCATTAGCGAGCGTACGTCGATGGTGGACCCGTTATCCGAAGTCGTCACGCTGCTGCAGCCGCGCACGCAGTTCTCGAAGCTTATTGTGGGTGGAGGGGCTTGGCGCGTAGGTCGCTCGGTGCCAACAGGGCCTTTCTATTGCGTCTTGCTCGATGGAGCGTGCCGTCTCACGCTACCGAACACCGCGCCCATTGTGCTTTCACCGGGCGACTTCGTACTGATCCCTTCCGGCGACGAGCGCACGCTCTCTAGCTTGACGGCCCCGCCAATGGAGGCCGAAACTGCCCCCCCGGTGGCATTGGGCGATGGGACGTTCCGAATCGGCGCCGAGCACGAGCCGATAGACGTTCGCATGCTGGTCGGACACTGCGGTTTTGGGTCACCCGATGCGGCGCTGCTGGTCTCGTTGCTGCCGCGGCTGGTTCATGTGCGCGGTGAACAGCGATTGACGACGCTCGTGCAGCTCATCCGGGACGAATCGCAGGGGCAAAGGGCCGCGCGCGAGGTCGTCCTGGCGCGACTCGTAGAACTCTTGCTTATCGAAGCGCTCCGGTCCGCCACCTGCAACCATGCGGCACCTGGGCTCGTGCGCGGACTCGCAGATCCCCGGCTCGCAGTCGCCATCCGCAGTATTCATGACCGGCCGACGCATGCCTGGACTATGGCCGATCTCGCTAGAGAGGCAGCGCTTTCCCGCACGACCTTCTTCGAGCGCTTTCAACACGCGGTTGGGATCACCCCGATGGCCTACCTGTTGGCTTGGCGGATGGCGCTCGCGAAAGACCTGCTGCGCCGCACAGAAGTCCGTATTGCCGATATCGCCGCGCGTGTAGGGTACGGATCTGCCAGCACCTTTAGCGTTGCGTTTTCGCGGCACGTCGGTCGGCCCCCGGCGCAATTCGCACGTGAGGCCCGCCTGAGCGAAACGGACTCGGCCGCGTGATGGGCGCGCGGCCTCCTCGGGAAGACCTCAGGTCCATTTATTGCGTCCGCCTATTACCGCTAGATCGGCGTATGCTGAGGCGACGGCGAACGGTCAGGGCATCCCCTTTCTGCCCCGTTGTCTGCCTCGGTTCTGCCCCCACCCATGGAGGGGCATCGGTCTGAAAAATAGCCGGCTGAACGAGGAAACTACTTTTGCGTCCTTGGAGGGTATGATGGATGAGACAGTATTGACACAAAATCAACAAGACGTTTTTGCCAGAGCGTGCAAGCGCCGTGGTCTACACCCTGAAGGATTCGATGTACGCGCCATTGGAAATGGCGACCAACCCTCCCATACGCTCATTGTCGTAGGGAAGCGCGAATACCGCTATCCGTATGTCTTGACTGACGATACTTGGGCGGAAACCTTCTTCCGCGAACTAAACGAGTTCGGCGACCACGGTGATGGGGTCAAGGTGGCGACTTCCGTAGACGAGCGAAATTCAGCACGGCCTTGAGATACGGGTGAGGCCGGACCGCGAGCCACGGAAACCGTTTACGCGGAGACACCGTGCGCGTTGTCATCTCGGCCCATTTCCCGCGTGGGTGCCGCCGCGCTGTCTTTGAACGGGGTCACTGCGTACGAAATGCGGTAACCGCTTTACGCAGTTCCCCGGACTGGCCGTCCAGCGACCGGGCTGCTGCGGACGTTTGCTCGACCAGGACTGCATTCTGTTGCGTACCTTCATCCATCAGGGCGATCGCATCACCGACATTGACGACATTCCTCGACTGTTCTGCGGATGCGTCGGCGATCTCATTCACAATGTTGTTCACCCGACGCACGGAACGAAGAATATCCGACATCGCACTGGCCGCGCCGTGTATTTCTGCTGCGCCCTGTTGAACACGAACGGACGACTTGCCTATCAGCTCCTTGATCTCCTTCGCCGCAGATGCGGAGCGTTGTGCCAGTGATCGTACCTCCGTTGCCACTACCGCGAAACCGCGCCCCTGCTCTCCAGCGCGGGCTGCCTCGACCGCTGCGTTTAACGCCAATATGTTCGTTTGAAACGCGATGCCCTCGATGACCGACGTAATGTCGGAAATACGGTTCGATTCGGCAGTAATGCCATCCATTGTCTTGACGATGTCCTGAACCATGCTGGTGCCGCGCTCCACTTCTTTGGCGGTCTCTGTCGTCACGGTACTAGCCTGTTTGGCACTTGCCGCGTTGCTTCTAACCGCCTCCGTGACATCCCCCATCGAACGTGCCGTCGTCTGCAGCGCGGTGGCCTGCTGCTCGGTTCGCTTCGCCATATCCGCGCTGCCTATTGCGATTTGAGCGCTTGCATTTGACACGGCGTCAGCGCGCCCGCGCACTTCATCCACCACCGAACGCAGTGAAATCTGCATGCGCGCGAGCGAAGCGAGGATGCTATTTTCATTGCCGTTGCGAACGTGGATGGGAACAGCTAGATTGCCGTCACCGATCGCATTCGTAATCGCCTTGACCTCTGCGGGTTCGCCGCCCAAGGCCTGGGTGATATTTCGGGTAATGGAAAATGCAATCGCTGTCCCTATCACGATTGCAACAATGGTCAAAGTCAACATCAAGTACTGAAAATTGACGCCAACCGCACGCGCCATTGCTGCTTTCGCCTTATTCTGGGCCTCTTCCATATCGATGAAACCATTCACGGCGGCAAGCCATTCCACAAAAGCCGGCCGCGCTTGTTCCAATACTTCGCGTTTCGCCCCCGCATTGTCACCGTCGCGTTGCTTCGTGATGATGTCATGCAACAAGGGCACCGCTTTTGCTTCGGCCGATTTGATTGTTTGGAGCTGCCTACGCTCGTCCTCGGAAACGTTTGAACCAGCATTGAAAATGGCGTCCATCGGCTCGGCGGATTGCTTGTACGCATCCTCCAGTGCCTGTATGTGCGCGATGACGGCAGGCAACTCACTGTCAGGTACGAGCGTCACATCCCGCGCGGCAATCGATCGATCATGTACGCTGCCACGAAAATTGATTGCGTAGCGTTCTTTCACCCCATTGACGTCGTTGATGACCTTCAGCGCCTCGTTGATTTTGTTGACCCGGACTATTCCAATGGTCGTCAGAACGATCAAAGCAAGTAGCACTGCGGCAAAACCAGCGGCTATACGACGGCCCACAGACATGGAGGGGGATTTCCGGATAGTGAATTCAGACATGGCGAAGTGTAAGAGCAGCTCGGACTTCTTATATCGGCATGTCCCCCCGTTTCTTTAGGACAATCGCTTCGGCGACAGCAAAGCGGCGACGCGCCACGTTTTCTTGAGGCCTACGCAACGAATCCCATCTTATCGAAGAAGTCCCGCATCGTCGCCCTCGCACATCCCCGAGCCGCCGATATCCCTATGCCTTACGAGTCAATTCGCGCAATTGACCATAAAGTATGCTGCTCTTCCGCGTTTTGAAATGCTGGAACCATTCTCATAATGGTGCCTTGGAATGACGGCGGGCTCGAGGCGAGTGTTGAGTGATAGTTCGTCGGTGACCTTAAAAATCAGGAGATTGTATGACCGTACAAGACATCACGCTCACCCGAGGCGCGGAAGCCGAACCTGGCGGCTCACCCAATGACAAGAATCTGTTCGAGCTCCGGGCGTTGTGGCAGCAAACGGAGCGACAACGCGCGGTTATCGAATTTGATCCATCAGGAACCATTCTCAGGGCAAACCCGAATTTCCTTTCGCTGATGGGCTATGTGGCGTCTGAACTTGTTGGTGTACACCACCGGATATTCTGCGATCCTTTATTCACCAACAGCATCGAATATGCGGCTTTCTGGGAAACATTAAGCGCCGGCCAAGAGATGCAGGGTGAATTTCGCCGCGTCCGTAAGGACGGAACATCTGTTTGGATTCAGGGATCATACACGCCTGTTCTGGCCAGCGACGGAACGCTAATCAAGGTAGTAAAAATAGCCAGCGACATCACACAAAATAAGCAGCTCACGGACGACTATGCCGGAAAGATTCAAGCCTTGGACCGTGTGCAAGGCATTATCGAGTTCGATCTGACCGGAAAAGTGCTCTCGGCGAATGACAATTTTCTGAGCTTGATGGGGTACACCGCTGACGAAATCATAGGACAGCACCACCGAATATTTTGTGAGCCCGAATATCTGAACACGGATGAATATCGGGCGTTCTGGGCAAAGCTTGGCCGCGGCGAATACGACGCGGGCCGTTACAAACGCTTAGGGAAAGACGGCCGGGAGGTATGGATTCAAGCGTCTTACAACCCGATCTACTCGTCGGACCGGCAACTACTCAAAATCGTCAAATTTGCGACCGACATCACGGCGAACAAGCGAATAGGGGCAGAACGAGAAGGAAGACTTGCGGCGATCGGACGCGCAAATGCCGTCATCGAGTTTGACCTAGAGGGCAATATTTTGACGGCTAATCAGAATTTCCTCGATGTTATTGGCTACACGTCGCGAGAGCTTGTCGGTAAGCACCATAAGATCTTTTGCCAACCAGAGCACGTTCGGTCTTCAGAATACCGCGATTTCTGGGCAAAACTCGGCAAAGGCGATTTCTTAGGCGGTAGATTCATGCGGCTCACCAAGCATGGCTATGCGGTGTGGCTACAAGCCACCTACAACCCTATCTTTGACGAAGAGGGTCGGCCGTTTAAAGTAGTCAAATACGCGACCGATATCACGGCGCAAGTAGAGCGCGAAGCGCAGATCCAAACCCATTTGGTCGCCATGAACGCTAAAATCGCAGAGTTATCCGACTCCATCGCCGGTATTGCTCAAAGCACCAAGCAAGCGACGGACGTTGCGGCGGAAACACAAAGTGAGGCGCGACAAGGCGGTGATACCCTTTCCCAGTCGATTGCAGCGATCGAAGATATCGAAAAATCTTCGTCCGCTATCAACGAAATTATCAAAGTTATCAGCGACATCGCGGAACAAACGAATCTTTTAGCATTCAATGCCGCCATTGAAGCTGCGCGCGCAGGCCAGCATGGCTATGGTTTCTCGGTGGTCGCCAGCGAAGTGCGGAAGCTCGCCGAGCGGTCATCGCTTGCAACCAAGGAAATCAGCAAGCTCATCAACGAGTCCATCCAGCGCGTCGGCATTGGCAGTCAGACGTCCTCCAAGGCGGCGGAAGGATTTGAGCGAATCCGTGCCGGGGTGGATCGCACCACACAGTCGATCGGTGCGATCCATACGGCAACAGAGCAACAAGCCCACGCAACGTCGACGGTATCCAAACTGCTGCATGAGCTGACGTTGGTAACAAACGGATCGGCTTCTCGCAAGAGCAGCGATGCGGTCGAAGCATTGCGCGAGACTGGTTCGTCGCTCGTTTCCGGAGGCACCTCGCCATGATCGGGGAGCCTATGCCGACAGAGGTGTTCGGTGTCGTCAGCGTCGGGCACTGCCGATTTGCGATTCCTGCCGACCTGGTCATGGAAGCCGTTCCCTCACCGCAGGCGTTTCGTCAGCTTCCTACGCGGCAATCGAACCTGCACGGTTATTTTCAACTGAGGGATCGGACGCTTGCGGTTTTGGACGCCCCGTTCCTATTCGGTATGGACGGACCGCAACGACATCCGCCCGAGGTGCTCATCATTCGATACGCTAACCTGCTTTATGCGTTGGGCGTGGACCGGATTGCGAGTGTGGAAAGTGTGCCCTCATCAAGCATTGTTTCGATCACGCCGAACCTTCCCTCGACTCCAACATTATTCCCGCGCCTGCAAGTAGACCCGCAAAGCGGTGAGGTGCTCGGCGTGTTGGACGTGGCTGCCCTGGTCGCCTCAGCAGGCGTGGTCGGCACGCCCTATCGAGAGAATGCGCGGTTCACAATCGAACGAGGCGACGATGCGTTGGAAGGTCACTCGCATGTCGTCGTACGTTGCGGCACCCGCCTGCTGGCCTTCGCTGCGTTGGCGGTCGAATCAATAAGCATCATGCCCACATTGCGGCAGCCTCTACCGGGCAGTGATTCGTTTCTGGGCATTGCCGAGTGGCGCGGTATGGACGTCGCGGTCATGGCGCTCAACGTCGTCGCGTCGTTACCCGATGCCGGTTTAGAACAGGGGCACTTCCTTATGGTGTTGGGCGATGGTGATAAACGCGCAGGATTTCGCTTGGACGAGCTGATCGAACTGACCGAACAAGGCGCACCTGCGCTCCTGCCCGTTCCCCCCTCGGCATTTGCGCAACCCGCATTGGTAGAAGGATGCATACGCACCACTCAAGGTGCCCATGCATTGGTTATCAACGTCGCGGAAATGATGTCCTGCCCCGCCGTCGTCCATCTTGCTCCAAAGCACGATTCAGCATCACGCTCCCTGGTCAAAGCGGGTACGCGAGATGAGATCGGAAACGATCGGAATACCAGCAGCTCAACAGGAGGATTTCTCGTTTTCAAGCTGGGGACAGCGACCATGGCGGCGAGGCTCGGCCAGGTGACGGGAATTTTGCGCACGACTCGACTTTTTGGCACGCGCACGGACGGACTCAATGTCGGCCTGATCGAATGGCACGATAAATTGATCGAATTACTTGATCTTGCCGAAATCTTGCAACTCGGTCTATCCGAGGCAGAACGTCAGTTCGCTCTCGTTGTAGAGCACGGGACGACGGCAATAGCACTGGCGATAGATGGTGTGGTCGCATTGGCAGGCGTCGGCGAGCCGGCGGAAGTATCGACAATGGGTGCCCGAAGGGGAGACGACCAAAAAATGATTGTCACGCTGGGCGATAGAAACCATCGCGCGACTTACGACTTGCTGGACTTGAAGCGCATCATCGCCTTATCGCGCGCTTGCTTGCTAACGGTTGGTCTGGATGACCTCAGATCTCAGCCAATACTATAGGATCTAACGATATCATGGCCGCATTTCCCGTCATCTACGATGAAGAGGACCGCATCGGTGCGGTGGACTCGTGCGGTTTACTCCATACGCCGGACGATCCACGCTTCGACCGTGTGACCCGGCTGGCCGCCTATGTTGCCGGCACCCCGTTATCGCTCATGACCCTCGTTTCCGCAAAGCGATTGTGGATCAAGTCCATTCACGGTCCGACCAAGCATGCGCTTCCCCGGGAAGTGCCGCGAAACACCTCTTTCTGTACCTATGCGATCCTTGAATCGGAAATTTTCGTCGTCGAAGACGCGACGTTGGACCCACGGTTTCGCCATAAAAAGAGCGTGACCGAAAGTCCCCATATTCGCTTTTATGCGGGTATTCCGGTGACGGACGAGGCCGGACATCGTTTGGGCACGCTATGCGTCATCGACCATGTCGCCAGGACGTTGAGTAATGCGCAAAATCTGGCCCTTCGTGATCTCGGCGCGATTGCGAGCGACCTCGTGAGAAAGTAAATCTTGCCCGTCGATCTCAGCCGCCGCTTCTTGCCAGGATATCGAAACCGACCCCGATGCATTGCCGGTTGGATACCTTCAAAGCACCGCAACAAGCACGGCGCAACCGTATAACCAATGCGCAAGCCATTAACGCGAACGGTCGTCAATGCCAGCGTAGTCTCATCCGCCCATTCGAGAATGTCGAAACCGCGAATGGCGAGCGCAAAGGACGCGCGGATGCCCGCAACCCGGGCTGCGAAGTCCGCCGTGCGAGTCCGGTCCGCTGCTATAATCTCGGAAGCAACTGGCGTGTCGTTTTACCCTGGGCCATGGTATTCGTTCAATGCCACGTTAAGAAGGTGCGGTAGGATATGGATCTAGACGAGCGAGCGACAACCAGCGGTGTCGTGCCGACACCGAGCTTGAGGGGAATGCGTCGACTGCTCAAAGTATCGCTGGTGTTTGCGATCGTCTTACCGCTTTCCTACCTCGGCGATTCAATCTACAACGATTGGCACGAACGGTTCGACTCGGCAACCGATACCGCGGTCCGAACGGCCCGTGTCGTGGATGAGCATGCGGTCAAGCTTTTCGATATCGACGTGGCTCTCACATCGCGTCTGGTCGATGCACTGGAGGACCGGGGCGACCAAGCGGTGGTGCATGACGAGCAGCGATTCCACGCGCTGGCGCAACGCATCGGCGGCGGTTACCCGCAGATCGGCGCCATTTCCATCTTTAATGCTGAAGGCAAGCTGCTGGTGAGCAGCAGTGTCTATCCAGCGCCCGCGATTTCCATTGGCGACCGGGAGGATCTGCGCGCGAGTCGCGCAGCGCCAGCCGATTACCCGATCTCAGGCCCGATGCGTAGCGCATTCACCGGTGCAACCGCCTTCAACATGTCGCTTGCCCGTGTAGGTCGGCAGGGACAGTTCGAGGGCATGGTCACGATCGCGATGCGCCCCGCCTATTACCAGCAGTTCTACAGGCAATTGCTCGGTCAAAACGACCCGGTCGACATCGCGCTTCTCAAACCCAATGGCGCGCTATTATTGTGGTATTCGGCACAGGGCCGCTCGGGTGCCGCGCCGATATGGCAAGCCCCTCTCGTGCACGCGTGGCGTCGTGGCATTCCAACAGGCGTACTCACGGTCGGCTCCATCTGGCACAGCGACGCGCAGATCATTGCTTTCCGGCAGGTCGGCGGCTATGACGCTTATGTCGTGACAGCCTATCCGGTGGCAGCAGTATGGCAGGCCTGGGCGCGACGGACGATAGCAACCGGCAGCGTGGTATTGCTCTCGACCTTCGCATTGTTTCTGCTGCTGACGGTTTCGTTGCGCCGTCTCGACTCTGAAGAAGTGGCATGGCATCGGCTAAGCGAAGAAGCGTTGGCCCGTGATGCGTTGGAGCGCACCGAGATAGAAAGCCAGCGGTTGCAGACGCTCGGGAATCTGGTCGCGACAGTCGCGCACGACTTCAACAACCTTCTGATGGCAATATCGGCGCACGCTCAGAAAGTGCTTCGCTCCACACCCGCGGCGGATACCGATATTCGATCCGTACTGCGCGCCGTGGGAACAGGCGAAGCGCTGACTCGGCGGCTCTTGGGTGTGGCGAGAAAACAGCCCCTTCGTGAGGAAGTGATCGACTTGTCTCACTGGGCAAACGGCTTCAGACTGGTACGGGCGACGCTGGGCGACAGAAATGTATTCAACTTTCACATCGACCCGGATGCATGGCCGGTGCGCGTGGACGCGGCTGAACTCGAACTGGCGATCCTTAACATTGCCATCAATGCGCGAGATGCGATGCCCGACGGCGGCACCTTTACGCTGTCGGTGACCAATGTCCAACTGACCCAGAACGACGTCTCCCAGCTGGCGGGCGACTTCGTGCGCATCGCGATGGCCGACAGCGGCGTTGGCATGCCTCCCGATGTCGTCGCGAGAGCATTCGAACCGTTCTTCTCAACCAAACCGGTGGGCACCGGGACGGGCGTCGGGCTCACACAAAGTCGCGCATTGTGCGAGCGTTCAGGTGGCGCCGCGGTGCTTCGTAGCGAAAAAGGCAAAGGTACAACGGTCGAGTTCTATCTGCCTCGCGTAGACGCACTTTCCGACGCATCTCGTAAGAAGGCGACGCCGATCGCGTCCCCTGAGCAACGTGCGGTGAGACATATTTTGCTCGTTGAAGACAACGACGTCGTCGCCGAAGCCGAGCGTTCACTACTAGAAATGCTCGGCCACACCGTCGATTGGGCCGCTGACGCGCAGCAAGCGCTGACACGCATCGCCAAGGACGACTCCTACGACCTCGTGCTCTCTGACGTGCAAATGCCGGGCGGCATGACCGGAATTGAGTTGGCGGAACAGTTAGCGCGGGAGCGACCACAATTGCCGGTGGCATTAGTGACAGGCTATGTTGAAGAAATAGAACGCCTGCACGCGCTTCACGTGACCGTCTTCACGAAGCCGTTCGATCTCGCGGAGTTAGAGGCATACATCTCCTCGATCCCGGAAAGACGGGATCAGGAGACGATTGTCGGCTAGGGAGAGCGAGGTTCGGCTAGGGGGTAATCGTCCCATAGTTATTGACGGCGATACCGGAAGGAGAAGTGGAATCAGAAATTGTGCCGTAATTGTCATGGGCAATGCCAGCGACGCCGTTACCGTTTAGGAAGCCACCGGAGTGAGGATCTTCGAAACCTGACGACATGGACTCGCCGCTCGACGACTGCGAGATCGTGCCGTAGTTGATCGACGCGATTCCGCCGATATAGGCGGAATCGCCGTAACCGCTCGTATCGGTGAGCACGCCGTTCGTGGCGGATTGGACGATCAGGCCATTGTTGATGGCCGCAATGCCCCCCACATAGCCGGAGGCACCTACAAAGGTGTAAGTCGACGAATCCGCAATGGTGCCGTTATTGATCCCGACAATACCGCCGAACCCGCCGCTCACTTGGTCGGATGCAATCGCCGTCCCATTCGGTGCAATGGAGACGTGGGTGATCAACCCGTCGTTGATGCCTGCGAGCACCCCGGTGATACCGCCGTACCCCGCTGTATCAAAGCCAAAATTGGTCAGGTTGAAATTGCGCACTACGCCGGCCGAACCAATTTCGTAGAATAACCCCGTATCTGGCGTCCCGTAGTCGAAACGCATGTAAACCGAATCGATCGAATGGCCCATCCCATCCAACTGCCCCGTAAACGTGCCGCCGATTGTCCCGTCTTGCTCGTTGCCATTAAGCTCAAGATCCTCTCCCAGTGCGTAGTTCCCCGCAAGATTTGCCCCTATATTCTGCAAATCGCTAAATGAGTTTACGAGTTCGTATCCGGTAATTTGTGTCTGGTATCCGCTATATTCCGGTGCGCGCCACTGAGCGTTCGACTTCAACGTGCCGGGTGTGTACGTGCCGTTCATGTCGTACAGTGCGCTGACCAGTCCGGTGCTGCGAGACCAGTCGATCGTGCCATGGTTCGTGACGCTGCTGCCGTTATCGATGCCTGCGGCGTCGGCCCGTAGCGTCAAGTCGCCCGTGCCGCGATTCGCCAACGTGACATAGGGTTGGATGGTCACACTACCGGCGGCATTCAATGCCAACGACGCACTCCCCCCCCAGTCGATCGATGACCCCAGCGTGATATCGCCGACATTGGTCACCGTACCGTCGGCGGCGGTCGTGCCGGTGGTGGCGACGGTCACCGAGGTGCCATCGCTCAAGCTACGCGAGACCGCCCGTGCATCTCCTGAATCGATCGTCAGATTCGGGCTGTCTATCGTCCATTGACTCGCCTGCACGGTGGCGCCGGAAAAATCGAGCGTCTTGGCACGCGTGCTCACCGTTCCCCCGGTTCCGTCGGCATTCTTCGCGATGATAGTGCCATTCGCATGAACCGCACCGCTGTCGGCGACCAGCCAAACCTCCCCGGCTCGGGTTGCCGTGCCGGTGGCACGCAATGCGCCGCTCCTCCCGGCAAGCGCATAGATGTTGCCATCGGCCGCTTGCAAGCTGATTTGTGCGGCGCGAATCGCCCCGGTATTGACCACCGTTCCTTTGCTGCCGGCATCGACAAACACTTGCTGGCCACTACTTGAATCTTGCAGTAACACGTTGGCACCGACGTCCAGCTCCGCGCTGCCTTTTGTTGCTTGGAGGGTACCGCCGTTCGCGACAAGATTTCGGGAAATCAGGAACACATCGCCCCCGGTCGAGCTGATCTTGCCCAGATTGACCACGCTCGCGCCACTCGTCCCCGCAAATGTCGCGTTGCCAGCGCTCAGGAAGTCGCTGTTACTCGTGTCCAACGTGGATGCGACGAAACGGCCGCCCGTCGTGATCGTCCCATGCGGTCCGACAACGATGCCCTGAGGATTAATCAGATAGACGCTGCCGGTCGCCTTTAACTGCCCTTCGATCAGCGACAGATCGCGCCCCGTCACCCGGTTCAATGTCGCACCAGAGCCATTATTGATGTAAACGGTGCGCCCACCGCCGATCGAAAAACTTTTCCAATCGATAATGCCGCGCGCGGTGGACTGGGAGATATCCAGACCGCCGCAACTGCCACTGATCTTCCCTGAACCCGCAACAAATTGGCCGCCCTGCGGAAGGGCTGCAGGTGCTGCCACGGCAAAGTGAAATGTGCTGTACACGCAGACCAGACTTATCCGTAGCGCAAAAGGAGCAAACCGAAACCGAGACGAATTACAAACGATCACGCGACTCATCATCACTTCCCCTGCGAAGAACGACGTTAGGAACACTCCAAACGCACGCGAAACGGCAGTCATTGATGAGATCCGGTTGATTATGACCGGCCCGTTCAGTGACGTATCTTTCGCTTCCTTTCAGAGGATAGTGTATGAATGAGTAGGCGGAAGGTACAAAGGCGTAAAGAAATTTTTATCGCTCTGGGCGGTTTACTGTTGCAGCGCATCACTGGCCAAATCGATAAAATGGCCGATTCCCGCATTTCGACCAATAAAAGTTTCTTCGCGGAAACGCCTTATTAGACGATGTCTCCCACTTCTTGCTGCCCTCTACGCTTCGGCGTATGCCGTTGATGGCAAACAATACGTCGTGAGGAGCGGGACCAACCAGCTTTTCGTCGCCATCCTCGAGCCATCTATAGCAACCGAGGAGGTGAGCGGCAGGCGTTACACGGACGGAGGCAGTCAAGCAAGTCACCGAGCGCGGTCGTTCGGTGACGGAAGTGGCGCAAACTCTGGCCGGTTCAGGCATCAACCCGAGGAGAGCGCAGCCTGGATTTGCACGACACTCTTGGTCGCTTCGGTCGTGCGCGTGGATAACTGGCGAATTTCTGCGGCGATGACTGAGAACCCACGTCCCGCGGCGCCCGCGCGCGCTGCTTCTACCGCCGCGTTCAACGCGATGAGATTCGTTTGTCTCGCGATCATGTCGATCGTGCCGACGATCGCCGAGATGTCGCGGATGCTGCCCTCCAGCTGACGCTGGTATTGCGCCTGCCGAACACGCGCTTCTTCCGCTTCCTTGTGCAGATGGATCGCGCTCAATGCGCCGACCGCACGCAACGGGGCCCCCGTCGCGTCGCGTCGTGTTTGACCGCGCGCGCGGAACCAGCGATATTCGCCGTCCTTGCAGCGGCACCGGTACTCGACATCGTACGGGGTGTTGCCGCTATGGTCGGTAAGATGAGCGACGAACTTGTTGAGCGTTGCCTCCTTGTCCTCGGGATGCAAACGCGACGCCCAAGCGTCAAGCACGTTGGGAAACTCTTCCTCCGTCGCAAAGCCCAGTAAATGCCGGAACTGCTGTGACCACCAGAACGCGTTACGTGGATTGACCGGATCGCCGGCGACGATTTCGAGGTCCCATAGGCCGTCGCTGACCATCTCGCGCGACAGCTCGAAACGCGTCAGCGTCTTGTCCAATTCCTCGTCACGTTGCAGTTGTGAATCGATACTGGTGAGCGAACCTGCCACCTGTAACGGCCGGCCCTCGGCATCGCGCAGGGTTTCACCGCGCGCCTCGAATGTGCGGTACTCACCGTCCTGGCACTTGAGACGATAGGTGACGAAGTACGGCGTGCGGCCACTGCGGTCGCCCAAATGCCGGGCAAACGCGTCCATCGTCGGACCATGGTCCTCAGGGTGCAGACGACGCGACCAGCTTCCCAACACGTTTGGAAAGTCATGCTCGTCGCTGAAACCCAGGAGCGCTCGAAACTGGTCGGACCACCAGAAGGGATTGTTTTCGTTGCCCGGATCGGCCTGATTCACGACCATGTCCCAGAGACCATCGCTTGTAGCGCTCCGGACCAAATCAAAACGGCCTTGAAGGTGGGCAATCTCTGCGCAAAGCGCTTCGTTCTCTTGGTGTGCCAGTGCTAACGCCGCACGTAAATCAGCTAGTTCACCAGCGATGTCGGATTTGTGCTTTTTTTGAAAAAACGACATCATAGGGTCTTGGCTCAGTGGTTGATTGCTCATCAACGGCTATTAGTTAACAAACTTGAGGAAAATTTTCGTCATTCGGCACAAGTAAATCGGTCCGCCGCGCTTTTGTTAAGCGACGAACGACGGTAAGACACTGCATGCGCGGCGTGCTTAGGTTATGCGCTTCCAAAGCGCCGCAACCGACACGAAAAGTGTGTCTCCCCGCACCCGCTTCACGAATGCTGCCGGGCCGCGGCTTTCCGGGGACAACGGATTGCCACCCATCGCTTTCGCAGACTCGTGGTCGGGCTCGATGATGTAGGCGCGTCCCTCGGCCGCTTCGATGCCGTCGATTGCGACACCAGCCCCGCCCCCTGCACTGTCGCTTTCGTACCTAGCGGCGATATGATCATGACGCGTCCGCAGGCAGCAGCAAGATCGGCATTGTCGTTGGAACGAATACCGCCGTCCCTATAACGCGTACCGTTTATCGCCACCGGCGGCCAGATTCCTGGCACGGCGCAACTGGCGCTGACGGCATCGACGAGATCAACGCCAGAATGTCGATCGAATCGGAATCTTTCGGGGTGTGCGCCCATTTCTATTGTTTTCAGTGCAACGCGAGACGTAAAGAATGTGGGTCATACCGCCCAACTAGGTTAATGAGTCCCTCTTCAATAAGCCGCGACGAGAACTGCGGTAACGGCCAGGGCTTTCTCCCACTGTGCGCTTGAATGCGGAGTTGAAGGCGGTTTCGGAAGCGTATCCAACGCTTTCTGCTATCACAGCGACGGTTTTCTCGGTGCTGTTCAGCGTGCTGCTGGCACTGGCCATGCGCCAGCGCAACAGATAGTCGAGCGGTGGACAGCCGACTCGCGCCTTGAAGCGCTGCGCGAAATTCGTGCGCGACATGCCGCATTCGCGGGCAAGATCGCCAACAGTCCAGCGGCGTGCGAGGTCCCCGTGCAACAGAGCGAGTGCCTGCCCGATGCGGGGATCAACGAGCGCGCTGAGCCAGCCGATCGGCTGTGGCGAGGTGGCAAGATAGGCGCGCAGTACATGGACGAGCACCACATTGGCAATACTGGTCGCCGAAATCAACGATCCTGGTTGAGGCACGGCCGTTTCGTAGGCGAGCAGATCAAGAATCGCCGACATGGGCATGGCGCTGCAGGCTGCCGCAGGCACGTGCAACAACGCGGGGACTTGGTCCAATAGCATCGTTGCGGCGGCGTTATCGAACGTAAATCGACCACCCGTTACCGTCACCCTGCCGCTTCCATGGCCGTAGCGCACAACGCCGTCGGCATCCTTGTGCGTGTCGAAAATCGCTCGCCCATCCATTGGCGCAAGCGTGGGATGGGTGGCAGAGCAGTAGGGTGCTCCTGTAGTGAGCAAATAGAAATCACCCGCCTGGAGCTTCACAGGCGCGATCTGGCCCTCAATCCAAAGCCAAAATGAACCTTCCAGCACACCACCGAACTTGATGTGGCGGTATGCCGGGAAGCGCATCGACCAGGCACCACGCCCTTCGAAGCGCGCCGACAGAGCGCTTTGAACCTTAAGCAGCGATAGCACCTCAGAAAGTGGATCCATACAAATACCGGACGATCGAATAAGAATTCTGGCCTATCCATTGTAGCTCTGCGCTTACACGCGTGTCATGCTAACCGTGTTCTTTCATAATGAGGGGTACGCAATGCAGTACGCACAGCTGGGCAATACCGGGGTCTTCGTGTCGCGCATTTGTCTCGGCGCGATGACATTCGGTGGACCGGAAAATCCCGTTACCACCGCGCTGGGCCGGCTCTCACAAGACGAAACCGACAAAATCGTCAATCAAGCACTTGATGCCGGCATCAACTTCATCGACACAGCCGACGTGTACGGCGGCGGCGCATCTGAAACGCGGCTCGGAGTGGCGCTCCAGGGACGCCGGCACGACGTCGTCGTCGCCACCAAAATGAGTGGTCGCACCGGCCCAGGGCCCAACCGCCTTGGACAGTCGCGGCTGCATGTCATGCAAGCGCTCGAAGATAGCCTGAAACGGCTGCGGACCGATCACATCGACCTGTATCAGATTCATAACTACGACCCATTCACGCCGCTGGAGGACGTGCTGCGCACGCTCGACGACGCCGTACGGCAAGGTAAGGTGCGCTACATTGGCTGTTCCAATCTTGCGGCGTGGCAGTTGATGAAGGCATTGGGCATATCGGACCGCAGCGGGCGCTCCCGCTTCGTCTCGATACAGTCCTACTACTCGCTGGCCGGCCGGGACATCGAGCGGGAGGTGATTCCCGCTGTTCAAGACCAAAACGTCAGTTTGTTGTGCTGGAGTCCGCTAGCGGGCGGTCTACTTTCGGGTAAATTCGATCGCAATGGCGCATCCGATCCCCGTTCGCGGCGCGCGATCATACAGTTTCCGCCCGTGGAAGCGCCTCATGCCTTCAACATCATCGACGTGTTGAAGACCCTGGCGGTTCGCTACGACACCAGCGCGGCGCGTATCGCACTCGCCTGGTTACTTGCCCGGCCTGGCGTTACGAGCGTCATTTCCGGCGTAAAGCGCCCGGAGCAATTAGCTGACAACCTGGCTGCAATGGAGTTGGTTTTGTCCGACGCCGACCTAGCGCAACTGGACCAGATCAGCCGGCCGGCCCCTTCTTATCCTGGCTGGATACAGACTTACAATGCCGACACGCGTGTTCCGGACGGCTATCCGTTTGACG
Organism: uncultured Robbsia sp.; assembly: GCA_963922375.1. Taxonomy (GTDB): domain Bacteria; phylum Pseudomonadota; class Gammaproteobacteria; order Burkholderiales; family Burkholderiaceae; genus Robbsia. Next base: position 22,377 of record CAWUJR010000003.1, on the reverse strand, counting down.
GTAAATCGTGGAAATTGGGAGAGGGGCCGGCGTAAACAGGTGGCTATTCAAAATAGCGCCACCTTTTGGGCAGCGCCAATCAGCTGCATCCGATACCGGGCCTGCCTCTATTTCTTCGATAACGTCTTGGCTTTCCTCGAGCAATCCCCTCCGTCGCCGCGCATTTCAAGCGTTTGAGCTTGACGCCGGTCGACTCCACGACTTGAAATCCTTTCTACCTGACTTTGCGTCTCTTCCAGGCGCGTTTTGAAACGCCTCAGTTAGCTTGGTATCCGGCGCGGCGCGGACCACCTTGGGCAAGCCCTTAGTGCGTTGCTTTTCCGCGCTGTACATGCCCGACAAAGCATGGATGAAAAGGTCCTTCATTGTTTTTGCTGTCATGGCGTCGTCTCCATTGGGTGCTTCGTACCAGAGACGCATATGGCATTGCCCTGTATATGCTGCCGCCGCGCTAACTTAGCCGCTCTGATCTGACCGTTCCCCGTTGAAATCGCGATACGTGCTATCGCGAAACGCGCGGACGCGCCGTTCGACATGTCTCTACACCCCGGACAAGCGCCTCGATGCGCATAAAAAATAAAATCCGGAGACAGACATGCTTGCACGACGAGGCGCGAATCTCGCGTTGGTGGTCGCCCATGTGGCAGGAATGATCGACTTGGTGGCCCTCCCGGTCTGGGTTGAAACCTTGATCCAGCACTTTCACTACGACGCCCAGCGTGCCGGCAGCTTGGCGACAGTCTATCTCGCAAGCGCCGTCCTGTCGTCGGTCGCTTTGGCGCCGGCATTGACCCGGCTCCAGGCGGCATCGTTGCTGCAAGCGGCTTCGCGCTGGCAGCGTGCGGCTTCTTCGCGGGAACCCATGCGAACACGTTTGCGATCATGCTGAGCGCCCACGCGATTGCGGGGCTCGGCATCGGCTGCGGCCTCTCCGTCACGCACAGCGCCATTGGGAGAACCGCAAATCCGCATCGTCTTTTCGCGATGAGCCATTTGGCGCTGGCCGTATTCGGCGTCGTCTACTTTGCGACGCTGCCGCCGTTGATCAACGCACACGGCGGTGCCGTTCTTTTCGTCGTGTTTTCAGGCCTGTCGATCACGGCGGTTTTGGCACTCGCATTCGCCTATCCCGCTGCGGCAAATGGCGGTCATGCCGTGCGCGAGCCGCGTCCTCGCGGCGCTTCTCGCCGCCAGCGTCTGAAACGTGGCTGCTGGAGCGCGATCGTCGGCATCGTCTGTATGGCGATCAACCAGGCGATGGTTTTCAGCTTTGTGCAACACATCGGCATGGCACGGGGATTCGGCGCTGTGCACGTGGGCGCGGTATTGGTCGCAGTCGGTCTCGTGAATTTGCTTCCGCCGATTTTCGCCACCGGTCTACGAAGTCGGCTCGATGCGCGTAGCGTGGCCCTGGGCGGCGCCGTGGCGCAAACCGTCCTAGCACTGACCATCAGCAGCGCGTCCACCTTCGTGCCTTACGCAGCGGCGACCAGCCTCTGGGTATTCGCGATGATCTTCACCCACACCTTCCTGTTCGGTTTCCTGGCAAAGCGGAACAGCAGCGGACGGGCCGTCGCTTATACCCCCGCGATGCTCATGGCCGGTTCCGCCGTGGGACCGGTGCTCGGTGGTGCGCTGATCGTGCACGCCGGTGTGCCTGCTGCCCAGCATCTCGTCGACCGACCTCATCGCCACCGTGCCGCAAGATTTGGCCGAAGTGATGCGACAGTACGGCAAGATTCGCTCGCTGCCGACACCGATGGCGTCGCCGTTGATCGATCTGCATCAATTCTGGCACCGGCGTTTACACCATGATCCGGCGCATATCTGGTTGCGCAAGGTCGTATCGGACCTCTTCGGGGCGGCCTGACGCCTCGCGCGAACACGACGGCGAAGTCGCTACAGCGAACCATGCGATGATTCCGCCCATGACGAGCGGACGACGTCCCCCTTTGTCGCTCGTCATGGCGAGCAGCGGCACCGCGATGTGCTCACTGTTACGCTCACCCGTCACGCACGCTGACACGATACCAAGTGTCCTGTCGGTACGTTTCGCCGGGATTCAGGATCACACGGCTGGCTTCTGGCATGTTGACCTGATTAGGGTATGCGCCAGCCTGCAGGCAAAGACCCGCGTACTTGCCGTAGCGTCGGCCATGTCGCCCAACAATGCCATCGAGATGGTTGCCCGTGTAGAACTGAACACCGGGTGCGTTGGTACCCATCGTCAACTCGCGGCCACTGCCCGGGTCGTACAGGCGGGCCACGGCCGTATGCGCATCGCCGCTTTCACCTACGACATAACAATGATCGAAACCGCCTGCGTATGACAACTGATCGTGCGGCCAGTCAAGCCGCGCCCCGAGCGGTGCGCTCGCGCGAAAATCGAATGCATGGCCTGCGACTTCTGCGCGCCCCTTAGGAATCAGCGCGGCATCGACTTCGAAAAAGGTATCGGCATCGATCGAAATGACGTGGCCGCGGATATCAGCCGTGTCGTCACCCGAAAGATTGAAGCATGCATGATTCGTCAGGTTGACGGGCGTGGGCGCGTCGGACACCGCTTCGTATGCGAGCAGGAGCGTCCCGTCGTCGGCCAATGTGTAGCGCAGTGTGGTTGATACTGCGCCAGGAAATCCCGCTTCGCCTTCCGCCGATTCATGTGTGAGTTCAATACCGCCGTCGACTTCCCCCGCGTCCCACAACGCCCGGTGAAACCCTGCTGCGCCGCCATGGAGGAGGTTCCCGCCCTCATTGCGATCGAGCGAGTAGGCCACGCCACCAAGCGCGAAGCGCGCGTTCTCGATACGATTCGCCAAGCGCCCGATCACGCCCCCAAAATAGGCACTGCCGGTGAAATATTCAGCGGGTGTGTCGTGGCCCAGCAGCACGTCCGCCATACGCCCCACCCGGTCCGGCGCGCGCCATGAGACTAGCGTCGCACCCAAATCACTGATTGCCACGCGCATGCCGTACGCATTGCGCAGCGTGAACAGCCTCGCGACGTCCCCGCCGGGCAGCGTCCCCCAGCGTTCGATGCTCACGCGCACGGCGCTTTTTCGGGCGTTGCTAGGCATGGCAGCACGGGTCGTAAATGAGGGATCAGCCCGGCTGCTCGCATGTCGCCACGGACCGCCGCTCGTGATACTCGCGGGGCGTGCAGTCGAGCTCGCGCCGAAAAACGGCATACATGTACTGCAGCGACGTAAAACCACATCGGGTCGCGACTTCCGCGCTGGACAGGTCGTCGCGCGCGAGCAGTTGCTTTGCCCGATCGAGTTTACGGTTCAGGATTTCCTGATGCACGGTATGACCCAATTCGCGCCGGAAATAGTCTTCCAATGAGGAGCGCGATACCCCAACATAATCGGCCACCTGTTCGGTCTTGATTCCCTGGCAAGCGTACTGCCGGATATAGTGACGCGCACGCATGACATAGGGACTTGAAACAGGTTGATGGTGTGTAGATTCAAGCACGTTGATGCCCACAGGCGGCACGAGAATTCGCCTGCCACCAAATCGCGCTCCGCCCAACATCTGATGAAGCAGATGCGCAGCCGTTCGCCCCATTTCTTCGGTACCTTGAATAACCGAAGAAAGGGGGATACGCGTAAGCGAGCGTGTCAAAGGATCGTTGTCTATGCCGATAATCGCGACCTGCTCCGGCACTGGGATGCCTGAAATAAGGCACGCCTGCAGCAAGTGACGCGCGCGGGCATCGGTGACCGCAATCACGCCGACGGGCTTCGGCAGATTTTGCAGCCACGACGTCAGTTGCGCGCTTGCCTGACTCCACACGGGAGCGCTCGTCGACAGGCCGCGATGAATGTCGGCTTCGAGTCCATCTGCCGAGAGCAGCGCCTGAAACGCTACTTCGCGTTCTTGCGCCCAGCGGTTCTCGGGCGACTCCGGCAAGCTATAAAGCGCGAAACGCTGTAAGCCCGCGCCGATGAGATGAGTGTATGCCAATGACATGAGCTTGGTGTTGTCAGTGGCAATGTACGGCAGGTTTGCTGGATAGCATGCGCTGTTCGCGAACGATGAACCGACGGCAACCACGGGCAACCGTGAATCGCCGAGCGCTGTCGCCACAGCGGGATCGTCGAAGTCCGCGATGATGCCATCGCCTTCAAAACGTTCGATACCATGAAGTCGGCAGCGAAAATCCTCTTCCAGAAACAGGTCCCACGCGACGCGCGTAGAAAGAAGGTAATTGCCGATGCCCACGATCACTTCGCGATCGTAAACCTTGTTCGCATTGAACAGTAAGGCAATCCTGTGCGAAGCTTGAGCGGCCTGGGGTCTTGTCATCGAGCTCCGGACGGGTCGGCATGCAGCGCTGCAGCGTGACGAACCGCCCTCTCCTTTTCGGCGCAATAGGCACCGTTCGGCATGTTTTACCACGTTTCTGCGTTTTCCGATTCTAGGCTAAGTGCTTAGCTCCGCGCCAGCTGGGCTTTCGCTTAGCGCAAGAATCAACACGCACACTGGCGGATTTCGCAATTGCCCCGAAGCAGGCCAACTGGCAGCATGGCGTCACATGAAAAAGGGAGACGCCCATGTCGTATTTCGACCAGCTTCCGGTTGTGCGCTATGAAGGTTCGGCATCCGATAACCCATTCGCTTTCCGCCATTACGACCGGGAGGCGCAGGTACTCGGCAAACGCATGGAAGACCACTTGCGTCTAGCTGTCTGCTATTGGCATTCTTTTGTCTGGCCAGGCGCCGACATGTTCGGCCAGGGCACGTTTCATCGCCCGTGGCAACTACCCGGCGACGCAATGCAGCGCGCGCATCTGAAGGCCGACGGCGCGTTCGAGTTTTTCGCAAAACTCGGTGTGCCGTACTACACGTTTCACGACACCGACGTCGCCCCGGAAGGCGAAAGCATCACGCAGTACGTTACCAATTTCAAAAGCGTGGTCGACTATTTGGCAACCAAGCAGCAGCAGACCAAAGTCAAGCTTTTGTGGGGCACGGCAAATCTCTTTTCGCATCCGCGCTATGCGGCAGGTGCTGCGACCAACCCCAACCCGGAAGTGTTTGCTTTCGCCGCCACGCAGGTCTTCCAAGCGATGGAAGCAACGCATCTTTTAGGCGGCGAAAATTATGTGCTGTGGGGGGGACGTGAAGGATATGACACGCTACTGAACACAGACCTCAAGCGCGAACGCGACCAGCTTGGGCGTTTTCTCAATATGGTCGTGGAGCACAAGCACAAAACCGGGTTCAAAGGCGCTCTGTTGATCGAGCCCAAGCCCCACGAGCCGACCAAGCATCAATATGATCACGATGTCGCTACCGTCCACGGTTTTCTAACGCAGTTCGGCTTGCAGAACGAAATCCGCTTGAATATCGAAGCCAATCACGCGACGCTTGCAGGCCATTCATTTCATCATGAGATCGCGACCGCGTATGCTCTAGATTTGTTCGGCAGTGTCGATGCAAACCGAGGGGATCCGCAAAATGGCTGGGACACGGATCAGTTCCCGAACAGCGTTGAGGAGCTAACGCTTGCGCTCTATGAGATCCTAAAACATGGTGGATTTACCACCGGCGGTGTGAATTTCGATGCGAAGGTGCGACGCCAGAGCGTGGCGGCCGAGGACTTGTTCCATGGACATATTGGTGCTATCGACGTCCTCGCACTCGCGTTGAAACGAGCAGCCGCGCTGATTGAAAACGACAAACTGGAGGCATTCAAAAAGCACCGTTACGAGCGGTGGGACACCGAGTTCGGCCGCGAGATTCTCTCGGGCGGCTACTCTCTCGAATCGCTTGCCATTGACGCACTGGGACGTCGCGTTAACCCTCAGCACGTCAGCGGGCAGCAAGAGTATCTGGAAAACATCGTCAATCGGGCAATTTACGACTGAAGTTCAGGGTCTTAAAAATCCAAGGAAAAAATGTGAAGCGGCCCGGCTGATTTCCCAATTGCGCAAGCTCCGGATAAAGGCCAAGCTTAGCGGAATCCCAAAATAGTAGCTCCCGTAAAACGAACGACCGCGAACACGAATTTTCGGCGTATGGAGTCGATTTCGACGATGTCTCTTCCGTGTGCATATGCAGACCTTGATCGGCTGCGCAGGAAGATACATCGGCTAGTCAACCATAAAAAAGGAGTGAGACATGAGCAATGAACTGCGGAAGGATGAACTGCGGCAGACCGCGAGAACGATGACAGCAATGCGGAAGTCTGCAACGCGGCGTTCGATACTGGCTACTCTCGCCTGTGGCGCGCTGCTCGCCAGCTTGTCCCTGATACCCACATTTGCGCACGCCAGTAAAGACAAACCCGAAATCGGATTCTGTATCGACGACTTGCGCGTTGAGCGGTGGTCACGCGACCGTGACTATTTCGTCGCCGCCGCCACCAAGCTCGGCGCGAAGGTATCGGTGCAATCCGCCGATGCCAGCGAGGCGCGCCAGATCTCGCAAATCGAAAACCTGATCTCACGAGGGGTCGATGTCCTTGTTATCGTGCCGTTCAATTCGAAGACGCTCAGCAACGTCGTGACAGAAGCGCACAAAGCTGGGATCAAGGTTGTTTCCTACGATCGCCTTATTCTCGATGCCGACGTCGACGCCTACATCTCGTTCGATAACGAAAAGGTCGGCGAAATGCAGGCGCAAGGTGTCTTCGGCCTGCAGCCCAAGGGTAACTACTTCTTACTGGGCGGCGCACCGACCGACAATAACGCGAAGATGCTTCGCGAAGGTCAGATGAAAATCCTCAAACCGGCCATCGATCGCGGCGACATCAAAATCGTCGGCCAGCAATGGGTGCCGGAATGGAGCGCGGCGACCGCGCTGCGGATCACAGAGGACGCGCTGACCGCGAACAACAACAAGATTGACGCCATCGTGGCATCAAATGACGGAACGGCCGGAGGCGCCATTCAGGCGCTTGCCGCGCAGCACCTAGCGGGCAAAGTGCCCATTTCAGGCCAGGACGCAGACCTTGCTGGCGTCAAGCGTCTCATCGACGGCACGCAGACCATGACAGTGTACAAACCGCTCAAGCTGATTGCGGGCGACGCAGCAAAGCTCGCTGTCGATTTGGCCAAGGGGCAACCACCCGCCTTCAACGCCAAGTACGACAATGGTAAGAAACAGGTTGATACTGTCTTGCTGCAACCGACGCTCCTCACGAAATCCAATGTGGACATCGTCATCAAGGACGGCTTCTATACGCAGTCGCAGCTGGCTGGCAATTGACCATGGGTGCACCGATAAGCCCGTGCGTGGTCGCTGCAAGTGACTTTCACGCGCAATGACTTGAGGAAAACACGCATGGCCAATGTGTTGCTGGAAATGTACGGCATCGTCAAGACGTTTGGTGGGGTCAAGGCGCTTGACGGTATCGACTTGGTGGTTGCGCCCGGTGAGTGTGTCGGCTTGTGTGGCGAAAATGGCGCGGGCAAATCGACCCTCATGAAGGTCCTCTCAGGCGTCTATCCCAACGGGACGTGGGACGGTGACATCCTGTGGGAGGGCAAACCTTTACGCGCGATGAATATTCGCGACACGGAAAACGCCGGCATTGTCATCATTCACCAGGAACTGATGCTCGTACCGCAATTATCGGTGGCGGAAAACATATTCCTCGGTAATGAAATCACGCTGGGCGGGGGCCGGATGAACTACCCCGCAATGTATCAGCGTGCCGACGAACTGCTGCGCGGCCTTAACATCACCGGCATCAACGTCGCTCAGCCTGTCATGAACTACGGCGGTGGTCATCAGCAACTGATCGAAATTGCGAAAGCCCTAAATAAACGCGCAAAACTGCTGATTCTCGACGAACCTTCGTCGTCGTTGACGACGAGCGAAATCAACATCCTGTTGGACATCGTGCGCGATCTGAAGAAGCGTGGCGTGGCATGCGTCTATATCTCGCACAAACTCGACGAAGTCCAAGCCGTCTGCGACACGGTCACGGTGATGCGCGACGGCAAGCACGTCGCAACCCAGCCCATTCAGGGCTTGAGCACGGACGCCATCATCGCGATGATGGTCGGCCGCGAAATAAAAAACCTGTTTCCACGCCAACCGCATGAAATCGGAGCGGTCATTTTCGAGGCCCGGAACGTGACGTGTATTGATGTGACCAATGCACGTCGCAAGCGCGTGGACAATGTCTCTTTCTCGCTGCGCAAGGGGGAAATTCTCGGTGTCGCGGGGCTCGTTGGTGCGGGTCGAACCGAGTTGATGCAAGCCATTTTCGGCGCTTATGCGGGTGTCAGCGAGGCGGATGTGTATCTGAATGGCAAGCAAATAAAGATCAGGACGCCAGCTGACGCCATCAAGGCCGGCATAGGCATGGTGCCGGAAGACCGGAAGCGTCACGGCATCGTGCCCCAGCTTGGCGTCGGCCATAACATTACATTGGCTGTTCTAAGCCGCTTCGCGAAGGGCGGTCGTATCGATTCCGCCGCGGAACTCGACACCATTCACACTGAGATGAAGCGTCTGTCGGTCCGCGCCGCAACGCCCATGTTGTCGATTGCGAGCTTGTCGGGGGGCAACCAGCAAAAGGCCGTTCTGACCAAGATGCTGCTGACGGAGCCCGCCATTTTGATCCTCGACGAGCCCACGCGTGGCGTGGATGTCGGCGCCAAGTTCGAGATCTACAAGCTGATGTTTGCACTGGCTCAGCGAGGGGTATCGATCATCGTCGTGTCATCGGAGCTGAATGAAGTGCTCGGCGTGAGCGATCGCGTGCTCGTGATAGGCGAGGGCCAACTGCGCGGCGACTTCATCAACGAAGGATTGACGCAAGAACATATCCTGGCTGCAGCCATTGGCACGCCATCTCAGGCTACTTCGAGCAAAGCGAGCGTTGCATGACACCTGATCTTACCTCCTCCCCGAAGCGCAGCACTGTGGGCAATGCGCACGCGAGCGCCGGTCAACGCTTCAGGCAATTGTTCGCGCGATACAAATTGCTTGCGCTTCTGCTTGCCGTTGCGATCATCTGGCTTTTCTTTTCATTTTTGACGGACGGCGCGTTTGTCACGCCGCGCAACTTGTCGAATCTTCTCAGGCAGATGTCGATTACCGGCATGCTCGCGTGCGGCATGGTGTTTGTGATCATCGCTGGTGAAATCGACTTGTCCGTCGGGTCATTACTCGGATTGCTCGGCGGCGTGGCGGCCATTCTCGATGTCTCCTATCACTGGCCTATCCTGTACACAGTGCCTGCCGTGATATTGCTTGGGATCGTCATCGGGCTTTTCAATGGTTGGTGGTCGACGTACTTGCGGGTCCCCTCCTTCATTGTCGGGCTTGGTGGCATGCTCGCTTACCGTGGGGTGCTGCTCGGGGTGACGGGTGGCGCCACGATCGCGCCAGCATCGGATCATCTGGTGTTCATCGGGCAAGGATATCTTCCGCGGCCGGTCGGAGATGGGTTGGCACTTGGCCTGTTCGTGATACTTGTCGCGCTGACCGTGCGCCAGCGGAAGAACCGACAGAGATACGATCTCGCGGTCGTGCCGCCCTGGCAGGACGGCGTCAAGATGGCCGCGGCGGGTCTAGTGCTCCTCGGGTTTGTCACAACGTTGAATCGCTATGGAGGCATCCCTGTTCCCGTATTGCTGCTGTTGGGCCTGCTCGGGATCTTTACCTACATCGCGACACAGACAGTGTTCGGACGACGGATCTATGCCGTCGGGTCCAATCTCGAAGCGACACGTTTGTCTGGCGTCGATACGAATCGCGTTAAGCTCATGGTATTTGCGCTGATGGGTGTGATGTGCGCGCTTGGCGGCTTGATCAACACCGCGCGTTTGGCTGCGGGTTCCCCGTCGGCAGGAACAATGGGCGAACTCGATGCCATTGCAGCGTGTTTTATCGGGGGGACGTCAATGCGCGGAGGATCCGGCACCGTGTACGGGGCGCTTATTGGAGCGCTGGTGATGGCCAGCCTCGATAACGGCATGTCGATGCTCGATGTCGATTCCTACTGGCAGATGATCGTGAAAGGCGGGATTCTGGTCCTTGCCGTGTGGATAGACGTGGTGTCGGGAGATCGGCGTTGAAAATTCGCGTTTTTTAGATGGCGCGGTCAAAGGTCACTGCGTGCGTGGAATACGTTTTGCTCGCTCGACGATATCCAATCTAACCGTCCGGGTATCCAATGACTTCTCGCAAAGGCGGTACTTGCCCGCCAGACACCGCATTATCCGAGGCTTCGCTACCTGGACACTCGGCCAGCGACGGGCTCGCGGCGCCCACTTCGCTGCACCGCAGATCCATACTAACAGCGGCGGCTACGGGGGGACTCGGCTTGTTGGCGAGCCGCCTTGCCGGAGCCCAGACAGAACAGTCGCCGGCGGACGGAGTGGTAACGCAGGTAACATCGCGTTCGCCTCCTCAGCCCCGGACTGCACTCGATCAGAGCGACAGCCGGACCACGGCCGACGTCATCGTCGAAACGTTGATAGCGTGGAAGGTCGATCATGTATTCGGCATGGTGGGCGACGGAATAAATCCTGTCATCGAAGCGTTACGGCTGCGCCGCGATCAGATCCGCTTCATCGGCGTGCGCCACGAGGAGGCAGCGGCTTTCATGGCGTCGGGATGGGCGAAGGCGACCGGCCGGCTCGGCGTTTGTCTTGCTACCACCGGCCCGGGCGCAGTGCATCTAATGAACGGCCTCTACGACGCCCATTTCGACGGTGCGCCAGTCTTGGCCATCACCGGTCTGACCTTCCACGATTTACTGGGCACCCGTTTCATGCAGAGCGTGCAGACGTCGGCGCTGATGGAGGACGTCGCCCTCTACAACACGGTCGTCACGGGTGCCAGACACGCACTGATCGTGACGAATATTGCTTGCCGCACAGCGCTAGGCCAGCGTGGTGTCGCGCATCTGAGCATTTCGAAGGACGTTCAGGCGATGACCGTCGGTGCCGACAAACCCTCCATGGAAAACCATGGACTCAACACGTCGACCGCATGGCAGCGGCCCGGTCCCCTGCCGTCATCTGCGGATCTTCAAGCGGCGGCAGCCGTGATTAACGACGGATCGCGCGTCGCGATTCTTGTGGGACAAGGGGCGCTGGGTGCCAGGCGGGAAATCGAACAACTCGCGGCGCGTCTGAATGCGCCGGTCGCAAAGGCCTTGCTCGGTCGAGCAGTGCTTCCGGACGACTCACCGTTTTCAACTGGCGGTATCGGGCATCTCGGCACGGTCCCATCGGAAGAAGCGATGCACCGTTGCGATACCGTGCTGATTATCGGCTCGACGATGCCGTGGGTCGACTTTTACCCCAAGCCCGGGACGGCGCGCGGTGTTCAGATCGATCTTATGCCGGAGCGCATCGGCTTGCGCTTTCCGGTGGAAGTCGGTCTGGTCGGGGACACCCAGTCAACCTTGCAGGGTTTGCTACCACTTCTACATCAAAAAGACGATGCCTTTTTGCGCGAAAGTCAGAACCGGATGGCACAATGGAACCACCTGCTGGATCGCGTTGCGGCCACCCGGCGAATACCGTTAAGGCCGCAAAGCGTGGTCCGGGCCATAAGCGACGCACTGGCATCTGACGCGATCATCTGTCTTGACTGTGGAGCGAATACCCATTTTGCTGCGCGCTTCCTGACCGTACGACGCGAGCAGCAGCTCATTGCCACCGGAATGCTCGCCACAATGGCGCCGGGCCTGCCATTCGCTATCGCCGCGCAATTGGCATATCCGCGAAGGCAAGTGGTGGCGATCGTGGGAGATGGCGGTCTAGCGATGTTGATGGCTGAAATGTCGACTGCCGCCTTCCACCGGCTTCCGATCAAAATATTTGTGCTGCGCAATGACGTGCTTGGCGAGGTGTTATTCGAGCAACGTGAAAGTGGCTATCCCAATTATGGTTGTGATCTTGGCGGCATAGACTTCGTGAAGATCGCAGAGGGCTGCGGCCTGGAAAGCTTCCGCTGCATTGAACCGGATGAAGTGTCGCATGCGATCGAGATGACCCTGCGCACTGCCGGGCCGGCGTTACTAGAAGCGCACGTTGACCCGATGGAAAAGCCGACGATGCCGGATAAATTGAGCGTGTGAAAGTCACATGATGGGCTTTCCGATGCCTTGCCGGTGTTAAACTCTTGCGCGGGGAAAGAAGGATCTTCGATTCCACGCCGACCCCGTTCAGCGGCGGAGCCTGCGGCTAGAACACGCGGCCATACACCGTTTCGACACTGATTGCCATGCCCAGCTTATGCGACAACGTGGTTCACAACCTGTCTGAAGACATCCTAACAGGAACGTATAAGACGGGAGAAAAGTTGCCGACCGAAGTCGCGCTGATAGAGCGATTCAAGGTTAGTCGCTCGGTCATTCGTGAAGCGGTTTCGCGCCTGCAAGCGGCTAACCTCGTAGCGACCAAGCACGGCGTTGGGACCTTCGTCCTGGACCCGCGCGGCCCCGCACTGGAAATGAAAGTGCCGAGCCTTTCGGACATGAACGATGTGCTCGACATCCTGACGTTCCGCATCGATTTGGAAGCCGGGGCGGCCGCACAAGCGGCCAGTAAGCGAAGCGACGCCGACTTGACGCTCATCGCGGCGGCGTTGAACCGATTTGCGCAAGAAATCGACCGAGGTAATACCAACGTACTCGCGCACGACATGGAATTTCACCTGTGCATCGCCAGAGCCAGTGGTAACCGCTATTACGTCGACGTTCAAGAGCAACTCGGTCGAGGAATCAGCCCCCGTACCCGTTTAGGCCTCGCTGACTTGGCGGCATTAGACCGAATTCTGTCGTTGCAGCAAGTCTACAGCGAGCACCGTGCGATCTATAACGCTATCCTGCGAGGCGACCCAGAAGACGCTCGCGCCGCTATGCGCGTGCATTTGAGCAATAGCCGAGAACGACTATCCGACGCGCATGAGCAAGCGAATGCACGCAAAGCCAAGTCGGAAGCGTCCGCAAAGACATGAAATTTGTCTGTCGGATAGCGTAGGTGTTGCACGCCCACGAGCCGAATGCGTCAAACCAATCGATCAAGCGTCTCGCAAATCCGGGCAGCAGTCGATAGTGTCCGCTGCTGCAGAAAGACACGCCGACGCCGCTGCGACTCGCTCTTCCGGACACGCGATGTGCCGCATTGGCAAGCCGCCGCTTGATCCCATCTCGTCAATGATCATGTTGACTCGCGTCAAGTCGACAATGACAGTCGATGGAAACGGCCCGCCAGCACCCCGTAGGCCAATATCGCAATCACCCCATGGGCACCGACGAACCATAAGGCGCGATCAAACGAGCCGGTACTGGCCACGATGAAGCCGATAACGATAGGCGTGATGATGCCCGCTACATTGCCGATAGCGTTAAAAACGCCGCCACTCAGCCCGGTCATTTCACGGGGGGCGACGTCGGCCAAGACCGCCCAACCGATCGCACCCAGCCCTTTTCCAAAGAACGCCAACGACATGATGAGAACGACTTCTGCGTTGGTATCAGCGAACGGCGCGAGAACGACAATAATGGCAAGCGTCATGCCGATCATGAAAGGGATCTTTCGTGCGCTCGACACCGTCATTCCACGGCGTATCAGAAGGTCCGATGTGAAACCGCCGAGGATTCCCCCGGAGAATCCGCAGATGGCAGGCAATGCCGCGACGATGCCGACGGTCATGATATTCATGCCCCGGTCCTTGATCAAATAGATCGGGAACCAGGTAATGAAGAAATAGGTAAGCGCGGTAATACAATATTGGCCTATATAGACGCCCCATAACATTCGGCTCTTAAACAGCACACCGACTTCGCGCGCCGTAAACTTACGTCGCGTCGTCTTTGTCGCATTGCGGTCCAAGTCGACTAACGCACCGTTCGCCGCAACGAAATCAAGCTCGGCTTTTCCCATCCACGGATGGGTTTTCGGCTCTCCCATCGTCATGAACCACACCACGGAAACGACAATTCCCAAGCCTCCCATGAAGAAAAAAACATGATGCCAACCGACCATATGGGTCAGCCAGGCCATGAGGGGGGTGAACAGCACGACAGCCAGGTATTGCGCAGAATTGAACAAGGCACTTGCGGTACCCCGCTCCGCAGTAGGGAACCATGTGGCCACAATTCGTGCATTCCCCGGGAACGCCGGTGATTCCACGAGACCGAGCATGAAACGAAGAATGAACAGCGCGACAGTTGCCGCAGTCGCCGTATCGAAGATCGAGACGGCGCCTTGCGCGACGGTGAAACATGACCATAGCGCAATGCTCCATCCATACACCCGCTTCGCGCCGTAGCGGTCGAGCAACCACCCGCCCGGTATTTGGCCAATCGCGTAGGCCCAACCGAAGGCCGAGAACACGACGCCCAATGCCGATGAATCCAGACCGAGGTCTTTCGCCACCGAGGTCCCCGCGATCGACAGTGTCGCGCGGTCAGCATAATTGAGAACGGTGACAAAGAAGATGAGTCCGAGAATATAAAACCGGAATCGCCCTGCTGCGGTCGCTGCCACGGGCACGCCATCGCCAACGCCAATCTGTTTCATCTACGAGCTCCCGGATGTCGTCCTTACCGCACCAGACAAGGTTGCTTATGGTTGAATTTCCAGTTCGGGATAAGGTACTGCATGGCGACGCCATCGTCGCGAGCGCCCAGGCTGTGCTGCCTATAGAGCGCATTGGCTTTTGCCAATTGGTCCATGTCGAGTTGCACCCCTAGGCCCGGCACGCTTGGTACTTGAACCTTGCCGCCAACGATTTGCAGCGGGTCTTTGCTCAGCCGTTGACCGTCCTGCCAAATCCAGTGGGTGTCGATCGCGGTGATCTTACCCGGAGCGGCCGCGGCCACATGCGTGAACATCGCGAGCGAAATATCGAAATGATTGTTCGAATGCGATCCCCACGTTAGGCCCCACTCATGACACATCTGCGCGACGCGAACGGACCCTTGCATCGTCCAGAAGTGCGGATCGGCCAAGGGTATGTCGACCGACTGGAGTTGAATCGCATGGCCCATCTGACGCCAGTCCGTGGCGATCATATTAGTGGCCGTCGGCAGCCCCGTAGCGCGACGGAATTCTGCCATGACTTCTCGTCCGGAATAGCCATCTTCCGCACCACACGGGTCCTCCGCATAGGCAAGCACATCATGCTTGTCTCGGCACAGACGGATCGCCTCGGCCAACGACCAGGCACCGTTCGGATCCAACGTCACGCGGGCATCCGGAAATCTTTCAGCCAGCGCAGTCACCGCTTCCATTTCCACATCGCCTGCGAGGACCCCTCCTTTGAGTTTGAAATCATTGAAGCCGTAGCGCGCTTTCGCGGCTTCTGCCAGTCGAACGACCGCCTCGGGGGTCATCGCGACCTCGTGACGCAAACGCGTCCACTCATCCGTGGCGCCGTTGCCAGACTCATACGACAGGTCCGTTTTATTGCGATCGCCGATGTAGAAGAGGTAACCCAGCATCTCGACTTCTGTGCGCTGCTGTCCTTCTCCCAGCAACGCGGCTACGGGAACACCCAGATGTTGCCCGAGCAAATCGAGTAAAGCGGCCTCAAGCCCGGTCACGGCATGGATGGTCGTGCGCAGGTCAAACGTCTGTAGACCTCGCCCCGCCACGTCTCTGTCCGCAAATGCGGTGCGCACTTTGTTCAGCAGTGCATGGATATTGCCAATGGATTGCCCGGTTAGATAGGCGCGAGCGTCATCGATGGTCTGACGAATGCTTTCCCCACCTGGAACCTCTCCTACACCGGTATGTCCTGCACTATCCTTCAAGATCACCACATTCCGTGTGAAAAAGGGACTGTGCGCGCCGCTCAAATTCATGAGCATGCTGTCATGACCGGCGACCGGAATGACCTGCAGGTCGGCAATGGTAGGCGTTGAATTTACGGTGATAGTGGCGTTGGTCATCATTCTCGTTCCAGTGTTGTAAGCTTGGTATCTGCGGTTTGCCGCACGAGCGCGATCCAGTTCGCGCCCCTGCCCCCCTCCGCGCTCGAAAGGGGGGCAGCGCGCCGTCGCCATCATCAAAACGGAAAACCGACATCTCGCCATCGGTCGCGTTTGAAATCAATGCAATTGGTGTTCACGGCAGCCATGAACTTCCGCTGAATCAAGTTAGATCGCTTGATTCGAAGGCTTCGTAAGCTCGGACGGCACTGGGTTACGACGCCTGCTCTTGGCAAGGAAGGCTACGGCTGCGGCCACGACCGAAATCACGCCCAGCCCGTAAAGACCACCGGATATCGAACCGGTTCGCTGCTGCAGATAGCCGAAAGCGGCAGGCGCAAAAAATCCGCCGAGATTGCCAAGCGAATTAATCAACGCGATGACACCGGCCGCGATACGCGCGTCCAGATAACCCTGTGGGATCGGCCAGAAAAGCGACGCGGCAGCCTTGAAGCCGACCGCAGAAAAGCAAATTCCGACGAACGAGTACACCGGATTCCCAGACGTCGATGCGAACAGACCCGCTGCAGCGATGAGGAAAGAACTGGGGCGTTCAAGGCTTCGTCTCCGGATTTTCCGCGATTATCTTGGGCAGCTGCCGGCATGACTGCGGCGCCAAATGATTGCTCTGCCAGATAAGTCATCCGATGACATCATAGTAGGCGAAAGCCCGAATCGTAATTGGTGCTTTCCCTTCCGCTGTAATGCACCGTTCTCCGGACAATCCATCGCTTCTTCACCGGAAAGAGATCAGATGACTAGCATCGTCAGACAACTGGAAAGCTGTGTTGCCGACGGCGTTCAGAAAGACCGCATCGCCGAAGACATCGATCGAGTTGTTGACGACAAAGCGTCTGGGATGGGTCGACACCCGGTTTCATCTAAGCGCTCTGGGAGGCAAACGCTGGCCCGTGAGGACCGCGTTGATGATGGGTCTGTTCATGCTCGATACGCCTGTCTTGATTCGAGCTTGAATAACGGTATCGCAAAACCCATCATATGGAAAAGTTCGATGGCGGTGCTTATTTAGATGTCCGTTGCGTGCTGGCGTTCGGTGACGTTCGCACTCCGCCATGAATGGACAGAATTTCAAAAGGTCTGACTGCTCGGCCGCAGCACGATGTCGTTGATATCCACATCGTCAGGTTGTGCGATCGCGAACGCAATCGCGCGGCCCACCGAAGCCGTAGGAATCGCCTGACGATAGAAGTCCAGCACCGTCTCCTTCGCGGTTCCGGACGTCCTGTGCTTCAGGTCGCTATCCACCGCACCCGGCGCAATCGACGTCACACGAATCTTGTCGCCCACCTGCTGACGCTGCCCCTCCGAAATCGCGGACACGTCGAATTTCGTTCTGGAGTAGACGGTACCGCCCGGGGTAAACACCTTCACGCCGGCAACGGAGCGCAGATTGATGATGTGCCCGCTTTGCCGGGCCAGGAAACGAGGCAACACCGCGGCGATGCCGTAGAAAGGGACGATCGTTTCCCTCAAGCGCGCGGCTATTCTGCCCCGGCAACGATCTGCCCTGTCGCGGGAATAGCAGCCCGCGCGGCCGCCTTTCGCGGTGGTGTTGGTGATTCATGGCAACGTCGGGGCGCCGAACCTTGCTGGCGAACCCCTGAAGGCCCCGACGTCGCCGCTTCCGAATGGCTTGCTGTACTTCAGTGCATGAACAACGCTATCAGGATAATGATAGGAATGGGCACGCCGAGAAAGAGTAGGAGGAGCGATCGCATAATGGCCTCGTGAGAAAGAAAGGTGATGAATTACAAGTCACGGCGACGACCGCCGTACGTCGCGGCAAGGCTTGCAGCGAAAGCGCCAATCAGCAACGTGATAAACAACCATAGCGCGGCGTATGCCGATGCCTTTCGCGCTTTGTTTGCGGCGTCCTTCGCTTTGTCTTCAGCGCTGTGCAACGCCGTTTGCAGACGTGTGTAGGTATCCGTGACGCGCTTTTCGGCGTCTTGTTGCGACAGATTCGTGCGTTGCGAAACAAGCGAGGCCACGTAGGCCGTGTCTTCAGCCGACAGCGCGCCGGAGTGGATACTATTCATAAAGATACGGGACACCTCCCCGAGCGGGGGAGTACCGCTGGGCGCTGAATTAACGGCGCCCGCATCCGGAGCGGGGCCACTCGCCGCCGCATCCGAAGCAGCACCCGCAGGCGGTGTGGCTGACTTTCTGAACAGGGAGTCGAGGAAGTAACCGCTTGGTCCGGACGTACCATTCGCCTGGGAGCCTGCGGCCCCCGCTACACCCGCGCTGGTAATGGTCGTCGTGCTGCTCAGCCCCGTCCCTGCGGCTTTTGCACCGCCGCCAAGAATCGATCCGACCGCCGAGGTCAGCAACGCAGCGGTTGCGAGCGAGGCCACGGCCCAGGACAGGAAGCCATGAGCAGTATCGCGGAAATAGACTTCATCGGTATGCACTTCGCGCCACTTAGAGCGCAATCGACCGGCCAGGTATCCTCCCATGCCGGACGAAACAAGTTGTGTGAAGGTCAGCCAGATAATGGTCGAGACACCGAACGTTGATGCATCGATTCCTTGATTCGACCAGGGTGACACCGACGAGAGGCCTAATCCAGTGCCCGCAATCAGCAGAATGAGGGACAGCGCTGCTGCTCCCACGCCACCGGCGATGATGGCGGCCCAGGAAACGCCCGAAGCATCGCGTGACGATAGAGAGGCGCCGGAACCTATGGCACCGGTACTTGGATGTGGATCGATCATATAACCTCCGTCTGTAGAACAATGCCGAATGGCAACAACCTGACACGTATGCGGTAATTCGTTCCTATAGCAGTTGTCGTGCCCGACGCGGTCGGTATTAATGGGTATGGCATCTAGCGAGCTGACCCTGCCAGTACGGGGGAACGGCCTTTTCAACCTTGCGACGCCGCTCGTGCCTTGAAACCATCGTCGACATATCGGGTGAGCGCGGGCCACCGCTTCAGCGCATAAAAATCGCTTTGCAATATGCCAGCGAAGTGCGCCAGATGCGTTTGTGGAGGGAGGCCTTGGTGGTTCGGCGTGTAGGCGAACCAAATTGCTGCCGATGCGGCCCCTCCCAACTGCCTCCATCGATCCGATTCCTACTCATCTGGCGGGAATCAGATCGCAGTCATCCACCGCCGAAGAAAACACGGTACTGACCGGACGCTCACTTTCTCAAGGATGGCTCATGTCCAAAACGGTTTTGACATTCTTTATTGGATGTAGTCCCGCGGCTGTACCATCAAGCTGACGCTAGACTTTCCGCGCACCACCGTAAGGCTTACTGGCTGCGGGTCAGCGACAAACATGTCCTCGTTTGTAGAATCCACCAGACGCTTCGACACTGCGTGACCGTCGATCGCCATGACCTGATCCCCGGACCTCAGTCCTGCTTCCCACGCTGGGGATTCCGGGACGACCCGACTCGCAGTGGCGTTCCCAGACGGTGTGAATTCCAACAGCATGCCGCCTCGATTGTAGACACTCGGGGACAGGGCAACGGCTCGGTCCGATACCGCCCACGCCTTATGATCCTGGTAATCGAACGTGAGAGCCGTCGAAGCGAAAACCTCATTTCCGAGATCGGCCGCCAGTTCGTCGTCGCCCGCAAGTCCGTCCTTTGCTTCCGGGAAGATCGCGACCAACCCGCGGATCGACAATTTTCCGATTTGCAAGGATTTTAGACGGCCGAGTTGCGTTGCAGACGGCTTTCCTGACGCGCCGGCCATTGAGTTGCCAGCATACCGACGACTCGCCAGTTGAGCGGCATGCGCTTTGGCGAAATCGGCATAGACGATCACCGCTCCGCTAAACCCCGTGTCGATCGAAAACCGTGTCGATACGCCATTGATCTCGCCGTCGGTCACCGGAAAAGTATGGTCAAGTGTGAACGGAATGGCAAACTGCCCGCTGCCCACCGCCATGCTCGGATTAAGTGCGAGCGTCAGTGTATGACGTGGATAATTGAAGGTAGTGACGAAGCGATCCAGTATTTCGGTCCCAATGATGCCATCACGCGGCCGGTCTCCGCCGTTGCCGTCGGCCCATTCGGTTTTCTCGCAATATACGTTATGGATATGCGCAGCCCCTATCCGCAAATCCGATATTCGAACGTAAGGCATGGCTACCGCATTGCCATTAATGTCGGTATCGCTTCCTTCGCCAACAACTTTCAACCCTAGCGCGGCAGTCGTCTTGGGCGACATCATTAGCGTCCCGCCCGTGTCGATCAGGAAGTTAAACGGGCCCTTACCATCGATGTACACATCGACGAACGGATAAGTTTTGTATCGCATCAAGACTGTCGTGCTGTTCGCCTGATCGATCCCGTAATCCCTTCGCGCCTTGTGAGGTTTTGCAGACAGCGCGGCGACTTTATTTAACGAGACACCCATGCTCACACGCGTTGTGTGCAATTTCCACCGCGAGCCATCACGATCGACTAATAGCTGTTCATATGGCACGGAACGCAGCGCATCCCTGCCATACGCCGAGTAAGAGCTCGTGGCAACACCAGGCTCGTCGCGACGGGTCCATTTGAACGGCAGATGCGTCTCGCGCGAGATCCATACGATCGTCACCTTACCCCCTTCGGGCACCACCTCAAGCATGTCCGCTACACGTGAGCCTTGCGTATCCTCGCCAACGTATCGCACTTTTGCAGACCAACAGGCGTTGGCAAGCCCGCCGCTTTCCCAATACAGATCGCTAAGGAGCCCTTCTCGGAAACCCGGAAAATCTGCGTCACGGACAGTCGCGTTGCGGTCTTGGGTCCAGAGGCCAACTTTGGTCGCACCAAGAGAGAAATTGACTGGCCCCAAACCTGTCATTTTAATGACACCGGTTCGCGAAGCAGGATCGGTAGCAATCAGGAAGTGCCCTTTTTGACCACCTGCTGTGACGTCTCCCTCGAGCATGCGGGTCTTACAACTTGTTCCTTCAGCTTTGGAGGTCACATCGCGGAGTTGCGCGACGACCAACGCGGCGCGACGAGAAGGAGCATCATTCGGCGCAGCCACCGCCGAAGACGCTATCGCGGCGACCAATAAACCGGCTGTACTGACGAGGCGGGCGGCGCATGCGGTAGAGTGATATGAACGTCGTTGATTCATAGCGTCTAAGCAGTAATGCCGTTGTAGTCACTTAAATGTAGGAGTTTCCTGCAAAATTCGACGTATTTACCGGTCTTTTCATTCAGCTGTTTCAAAAACACTTGCCATTCTAAACACGGTAGGGACTGACGCAAACCGTAAAGAATTGAATACAATGTTTTTATCTCAACACGGCCCTCGAACTAATCTGAAAGTTCATAAATGTCGGTTTGGACGTTTCGCAGACTTTGCTGATGATATTCCATTTTTCCGAAATCCGGGATATCGAAACAATCCCGCGTGACGCAACCACGCGAAAAATCGTTCCTGCGTGACCGCTTGAATGTTATAAGGTAGGAATTTCGTACGGTTGTATCGGCGTGCAGTCAAATATAATGCAAGTAATCGACTAGCGCGAGACGCACGGAATATATTTCACCGTTACGCAGGCGCCCTTGAAGGTT
Organism: uncultured Robbsia sp.; assembly: GCA_963922375.1. Taxonomy (GTDB): domain Bacteria; phylum Pseudomonadota; class Gammaproteobacteria; order Burkholderiales; family Burkholderiaceae; genus Robbsia. The sequence goes on along the minus strand of CAWUJR010000003.1, from coordinate 902 downwards.
TGATATCGCCACCGTGGACAATGCAGATTTCAACCTGCTCAGGCGCTTGACGTTTTACTGTCAGAAAGGAGCGTTGCCGGCGTGGTGGCTAGGCCTGAGCGCGTCGGCAATGAGTCGCACACTTTCGCGGTTTCGACCTGTCACAGACGCCCCTTACCCGTGCGCGCGGGGCGCGGCCTCGTGATTAATACAATTAGGCGTTATCCACTGTGGTTTCGCTCCGCTATCTTATTTAACCTCTTCGTCCATAGGGGCTTCGTCGGCAAGCAACGTGAGCTTTTCATCTGTCGCTTTCTCCTCGTCGAGTGTAGCGATGAGCAACTTCGCGGCGTCGTCGAATCCTAATCGTTTCGCCATCGCTGCCAGCGTTCCATACGTCGCGATCTCATAATGTTCAACTTTCTGCGCGGCACCAATCAGGGCAGCATCCAAAACAGGCCCCTTATCCATTTCATCAATTACTTCCTGGGACTCCTCGATGAGCCCCTCCATCGCCGCGCATTTCATACGTTTCAATTTTATGCTGGTTGCTTCAACTACTTGGTCAATTCGTTCGATTTGACCTTGCGTTTCTTCTAAATGCGTTTTGAATGCATCCACCAGTTTGGGGTTGGTGGCAGCGCGAGCCATTTTCGGCAAACCTTTAGTAAGCTGCTTTTCCGCGCTGTAGACGTCTGATAGAGCGTGGATGAAAAGATCCTTCATTGTCTTGGCTGGCATGGTCGAGTCTCCGGTTTGTCGAGCCGTCAAAGATGCACGTCTTGTGCCCGAGGTTCGCACATTGGGGTTTGCACTTACTGACCCTACCCCAAAATCTGCCCCGCGCTGGTGACTGGTTCGGCCGGACACGTGACCCTACCCCAGAAAATAGTCTCGTTGAAAACTAGAGAATCCGGCATTAT
>CAWUJR010000002.1:0-42092 GCA_963922375.1 uncultured Robbsia sp. | reverse complement strand
CTGGAGCTACAAGCGCGAAGCTGACGACAATGAGTTGCACCGACGGCGGTCGCATCGACGCGCCCGCCCATACTGGCAGCCGCCGTCGAACTCGCCTGCGCGGCGTCATGCCGCTTACCTGTTGCGACTTCGACGTCTGGGGATTGCGCCTTCACAGAGAGCGAGTGCGCGAGCATGCAAGCGCTCCCAACAGCGAAAAGACGCCGGATCGCGATCGATCGGCGAGCCGGACCGAAGCGTCGGCCACGTGAATCTTGCTTCATGACGTCCTTGAGGGTGACGGCGCGCCTTCTTGCGGGCCCTCCCGCTGCCGGCAGGGACAGATGCGCGCGACGTCACATGAAAATGCGAATAAGAATTGTTCGCATTTATAGCGGAAAACAATTGCAATATCAAGTGAATCGAAAGGAGGGTGTGGGCAAGGCGCAAGCTCCGCGGGTGAACAGCGGTGGATCGAGCATCGAATTTGAAAGACAGCATTCCATGCCGCGGCATTTTGCCTCATCAAGAAACGCGCCGGACCGCCGTTGATAGGTCGCCCGCTCACGGTCTACCTTCGTCAGTCAAATAACGAAGGGACAGCGCGGATTTCTTCACTACCAATAGGCCGTGTAATGCATCTCTCAATCAAAGGCCGTGTCGGTCTGACATCTGGACTGTTGGCAGCCATGCTGGTGACCATCGGAACCCTTGGCCTGTTCGGCATGGGCAAATCGAACGATGCCCTTCGTGTCACCTTTGCGAACCAAATGCCCGCAGTGCGCGACATAGGCACGGCCGCGCTCTATGCGGCATGGGAGCGATTGGGGGTCGATCACTCGTTGCTGTTGATCGGTACGCCTGAACTCGACGCCGCCATTACGGCATCGCGCTCGTTGCGCGCCAAGTCCGACGCCGCATGGCAGAAGTACATGGACATCCCCAAATCGCCCACCTCCCGCGCACTGGCCGCAGACACGCAGGAAAAACGCCTCGCGTTGCAGGCAGCCATGGATAAGAGCTATACGGCCATGCAGGCCGGCGATCGCGAGACGGCCACCGACGTGAACAAACACATGTCGATCCCGTTTACCGCGCTGGTCGTCGCCGACGACAAACTGATGGACTTCCTGAACGACAAAGCGAATGACAGCTATGACGCTGCCGTTTCCACGTTCGAAACCATCCGTTTGCTGAGCGTTGTCGCCATCCTGCTGGGTGTCGTGCTCGCGTTCTACTCGTGGTACTCGCTGCGTCGCGCGATCGGCGTGCCGCTCGCTGCTGCATTAGGCCACTTCGAAGCGATATCGTCGGGCGATCTGCGCACCCGCGTCGACGTCATCAACCGCGACGAAATGGGCGAGCTGATGACCGGCATTGCGGCCATGCAGGCGAGCCTGATCGGCACCGTGACCGCGGTGCGCGCCGGTAGCGAATCGATCGCCACCGCGACGCAGCAAATCGCGGCCGGCAATACGGACCTCTCATCGCGTACCGAAGAGCAGGCATCCGCACTGCAAGAAACCGCCGCGAGCATGGAGCAACTGACCGGCACCGTCAAACAGAATGCCGATAACGCTCGCCAAGCCAGTTCGCTTGCGGCCAATGCGTCCGATATTGCGAACAAGGGCAGCGTGGTCGTGTCGCAAGTTGTCGGCACGATGGGCGAAATCAATCAAAGCTCGACGAAGATCGCCGACATCATCACGATCATCGAAGGCATTGCGTTCCAGACCAACATCCTGGCGTTGAATGCGGCAGTCGAAGCCGCGCGCGCGGGTGAGGAAGGACGCGGCTTTGCGGTGGTCGCCGGCGAAGTACGCAATCTGGCGCAGCGCTCGTCTGCAGCGGCAAAGGAGATCAAGGAGTTGATCGACGCGTCGGTGGATCGCGTCACCTCGGGTGCCAAACTCGTCGACGAAGCGGGCAGCACGATGACCGACATCATCGCTGCCGTTCGGCGTGTGACCGACATCATGGGCGAGATTGCAGCCGCATCGAGCGAGCAAAGCAGCGGCATCGACCAGGTCGCGCTCGCCGTCTCGCAAATGGACGAGGCCACGCAGCAAAATGCCGCCTTGGTCGAAGAAGCGGCGGCTGCCGCACAGTCGCTGGAAGATCAGACGCGGGGCCTGCGTGAAGCGGTCTCGATCTTCAAGCTGCATGATGGTGCGGCCTCTGCATCGGCATGGTCGCGCGCTTGATCAGGCGTTGACCAGACGGAAAGCCGCCACCGCCGCAACCATGTCTTCGACCTGACTTTCGAGCGAACTGGTGGCGGCAGACGCCTCCTCCACTAACGCAGCGTTCTGCTGCGTGACCTGATCCATTTGACTCACCGCGACGTCGATCTGACCGATGCCATCGCTTTGTTCGATCGTCGCCGCCGAGATGTCGCTCATCAGTCCGGCCACGGCTGCTACCGCCGTCACGATCTCCGTCATCGTTTCTCCGGCGTTAGCGACCAAACGATTGCCGTGCGAGACATCCTTCACCGACGTGTCGATCAGCGTTTTGATTTCCTTGGCGGGGCTGGCGCTGAGCTGCGCGAGACTGCGCACCTCGCCCGCCACCACCGCGAAACCGCGCCCCTGCTCGCCAGCACGCGCGGCTTCGACTGCCGCGTTCAATGCGAGGATATTGGTCTGGAAAGCGATGCCGTCGATCAGGCCGGTGATGTCGGCGATCTTTCGCGAACTGGTGGTGATCGCGTCCATCGTCGTCATGGCTTCACCGATGACATTGCCGCCGCGCTGCGCGACCGACGTCGCTGACGCCGCAAGATCGCTCGCCTCGCGTGCGTGATCCGCATTGCGCTTCACCGTCGTGGTCAACTCCTTCATGCTGGACGCGGTCTGGCCCAATGATGCGGATTGCTCTTCCGTGCGCGCGGACAGATCCAGATTGCCGGCGGCGATCTGGCGGGTTCCGGTACCAATCGCATCGCAGCGGTCGCGCACGGTCGACACGGTCATGGCCAGCCCCCCTTGCATGCGCCGCATCGCGTCGAACAACTGACCGATCTCGTTACCGCTCGCATAGTCGATACGACCGGTGAGATCGTTCGCGGCGATCTGATCGAGCAACACGGCCGCCTGTTGCAGCGGCGAGATGACAAGCCGACGCAACGCAAAATGCGCAGCCAGCAGCAAACACAACGCCGCAGCCAGACCCATGCCCACCAGCACCATCACCCAACGATATTGCGTCGCATCGTCCTCGGATGCCGCGTGCATCAGCGCGTTCGACATGGCCTGGAATTTTTCGAGATTGGCCGAGTAGCGCTGTCCGGCGACGGTGATCTTCTCGTCGTTGACGCTCACATAGGCATCGGTATTGCCCGCACGCAGCGCATCACGCGCCTGCGTCAGCAGGGTCGCAAGCTGATCCGACGTGTCTGCCGTCGCTTGCTTGAGTGCATCATCGGCGCCAGCGACAGGCGCAGCCGCGCGCAATGCCCGCGTTTCGTCGGCGGACTTGTCGAGCGTGGTCTGGGCCGATTTCAATGCGCTGTCGCGCGTGGTCGTGTCGCCGCGCTCCTTCAGCGCCGAGTACGCCCGCGTGAGGGCGGCGCGGGTGCGCGTCGTGTCCTTATAGCCATCGTTCGCCAAGATTTCCTGCCGCGCGATTTCCGCCAGCCGAACGTTCGACGCTTTGGCGTTGCCCAACGCCGTGATGCCAAGCGCACCGCCCGCCAACATCATCACGGCAAATGCCAATAACACCGCCAACAAACTCGTTCCTACGGTGATCCCCTGTACGCTCCGTACGCGTTGCGCGCTACTCATTCGGTGTTCTCCGTCTTCTGTTCTTGTGATGCCACCAAACGGATAACGACCGGCGAGAGAGAAAATGACTAGATGTTTACCATTAGATGCGCATCGAATAGACCGACATGGATGGCGAGCGGCGCCAGCGCCGGTGCCGTGCGTCGGAGAAAACGTTTCATCATTTATCTAGACGACCGGTCTAATCGGTGCTATCGTGTATTTCATGAACTCTTCGACCGCACACGATACGTCTGATGTTCGTCGGAACATCCTCGATACAGGCCAGCGCATCATGGCCGGTAAGGGATTTTCCGCGGTCGGGCTCAATGAAATCCTGACGGCGGCCAGTGTGCCCAAAGGATCGTTTTACCACTACTTCGGTTCGAAGGATGCGTTTGGCGAGGCGTTGCTCGAACGTTATTTCGACGACTATCTGGCGGAACTCGATGAAACGCTGCGCCAGCCTGGTCAGACGATGGCGCAGCGCCTGATGCACTACTGGCAACAGTGGCAGGACAATCAGTCCTTCCTCGACTGCCAGGGAAGATGTCTTGCCGTGAAGCTCGGCGCCGAGGTGGCCGATTTGTCGGAGGCGATGCGCTCGGCGCTCAAACGGGGCACGTCCGAGATCATCCGTCGTCTTGCGCAGGCAATCGAGACCGGTGTGGCGGAAGGGTCGTTGACCATTGCCGACGATCCGCACCGCCTAGCGCAGAGCCTGTACCAACTTTGGTTAGGGGCCAGCGTCATGGTCAAGATCGTCCGCGGTCCGGAACCGTTTCAGACGGCGATGGCGATGACGGTGCAGATGCTGCAACTTTCGGCCTAGAAGGCGAAAGATCCCGGCACTTCAACAAGAAGTGCCTTTTTTAGCGACACACTATAGACGACCGGTCTATTCCGACCGTTTGCAGCGTGTACTTTGGCGGTTGTTGGATCATTCACTCACTCAACGGAGTAATACGATGAAAGTCTTAATGGTTTTGACCTCGCACGACGAATTGGGTAACACGGGCCGCAAGACAGGATTCTGGCTGGAAGAATTGGCCGCGCCGTATTACGCGTTCAAAGACGCGGGTGCGGAGATTGTATTGGCGTCGCCGAAAGGCGGACAGCCGCCCCTCGATCCGAAGAGCAATGAGCCGTCCTTTCAGACCGAGTTGACCCATCGCTTTGAAGCCGATGCGGCGGCCAAAGCCCAGCTCGCCGCCACCGTCCGCCTGGACAGCGTGCAGCAAGGCGATTTCGACACCGTCTTTTACCCGGGTGGTCACGGCCCGCTGTGGGACCTGGCCGAAGACCCGCACTCGATCGAACTGATCCAGTCTTTCCTTGCCGCGAACAAACCGGTCGCTCTGGTCTGCCACGCACCCGGCGTGCTGCGCCATGTGAAGACGCCGGAAGGTCAACCGCTGGTTCAGGGCAAGAAAGTCACCGGCTTCACCAATACGGAGGAAGCGGCGGTCGGTCTGACCGATGTGGTTCCGTTCCTGGTCGAAGACGTACTGAAAACCCTGGGCGGCGTCTATTCCCGCGGCGACGACTGGGGCTCGTATGTCGTCGGCGATGGCCTGCTGATCACCGGTCAAAACCCGGCGTCGTCGGCCGAGGCCGCGACTTTTCTGCTGAAGCAGCTGGCCGCAGGCGCCGCCGCGATCTAAGCGAATCCGACCATCGCCAGGAGAAGCACCATGTCCGCCGTCCTTGAACGTACCGCGAGCCAAGAGCTGTTCGATGGCCCGTACTATCTGAGCATCGCCGGCAAGTTGGTCGAATCGACCGCCAGCTTCGACGTCATCAACCCGGCGACCGGTCAAGTGTTCGCGACCGCGCCGTCGGCCACCCCGCAGCAACTCGACGACGCGATCGCGGGTGCCAAGACCGCATTCAAAAGCTGGTCCGCCCTCTCGTACGAGGAACGGCAGCGCTACCTGAATGCTTATGCCGATGCACTTGGCGCCCACCGCAACGAACTTGCGCGACTGCTGACGCAGGAACAAGGCAAGCCGCTGAAAACGATGGCCTATCCCGAAGTCGATCAATCGATTTCCTACATCCGGCAGATCGCCGCCCGACGTTTGCCCGTGGAGATCGTCGAAGAGACCGATCAGCATATCGTCGAGCTGCATCACACGCCGCTCGGCGTCATCGGTGCCATCACACCGTGGAATTTCCCGGTCATTCTCGCGCTGTGGAAGGTCGCGCCGGCGCTGATCACCGGCAATACGATGGTGATCAAGCCTTCGCCGTTCACGCCACTGTCAACACTCCGCTTCGGGCAGATTGCGCAGTCGGTGTTGCCCCCGGGCGTACTGTCCGTCGTGTCCGGTGGCAACGCGCTCGGCCCGCAACTGACCGCCCATCCGGATATCGCAAAGATCAGCTTCACCGGCTCAACCGAAACCGGCAAGCATGTGCTGCGCTCGGCTGCCGACACGATCAAGCGGGTCACGCTGGAACTCGGTGGCAATGACGCCGCCATTGTCCTTCCAGATGCCGACTATAAAGCCATCATCCCGCAGCTGTTCTGGGGCGCGGTCGGTAACTCCGGGCAATGGTGTGTCGGCATCAAGCGGCTCTATGTGCACAGCGCGTTCCATCGGGATTTCGTCGAAGCATTCGTCGACTACGCGAAACGGCAAAAGCTCGGCGACGGACTGGACCCGACGGTGTCGGTCGGACCGCTGCAGAACAAGATGCAGTTCGACAAGGTGAAGACGTTCCTCGACGACATCAAAGCCAACGGGCAAAAGATCGTCCTTGGCGGCGATATCGATGAGAACCGTCCCGGCTATTTCATTCCGGTGACGGTTGTCGACAACCCGCCCGAAAACGCGCGCATCGTGCAGGAGGAACAGTTCGGCCCGATCGTGCCGATCATCGCCTATGACGATGTGGACGAAGTGATTGCGCGCGCGAACGACAGTCCGTTCGGGCTTGGCGGTTCGGTATGGGGGCGCGACACCCGCGCGGCCGTTGCCGTCGCGAACCGACTCGAGACCGGCATGGTCTGGGTGAACGAAATTCACACGCAAGGTGTGGACATCCCGTTTGGCGGCCACAAGCAATCCGGCCTGGGTACCGAGCACGGCAATGAAGGACGTCAATTGTTCACGAACCCGAAAACCGTGCTGATTCGGAAGTAAGGCCGCATGGATCCCCAGCAGGTCCTGTACAACGCGTCCCTCGTACGGGGGGCGACGCTGCGCATCCGTTGATGGCGCTCGCTAACAACGGATGCGCCGGCGAACCTTTGAGCAGACAACGACTGCGGCGCTTATACTTTTTGTCAGCTTGTTGTCAGCCTGCCCTCCCCGCAGCGCTGACGAACGAGTCCAGACCAACAAGAACGGAGATAAGCGCAATGCAAGATGGATCCGCGTCGCCCCCCCCCATTACACCGCATCTGGAAAAGCGTTCCGGCCGACTGACCCGCATCGTTGCGGCGGCCTGCACGTTACTGGCGAGTCACGCCGTCCTCGCCGATAGCCGCTATCAGCCGCATCAATTGATGTTCGGCGCGGCTTACTACGAAGAATACTTGCCATATGACCGCCTGGATCAAGATGTGGCGATGATGAAGGCGGCGCATATCAATGTGGTACGCATCGCCGAATCCACGTGGAGTACAGAGGAGCCGCATAACGGCGTCTACGACTTCTCGCATATCGACCGAGTGCTGGCGGCGATGGGGAAGGCCAACATCAAGGTGATCGTCGGCATGCCCACCTATGCGATCCCGACCTGGCTGGCGCGCGCGCATCCGAACGTCCTGGTGCAGACGCCCGACGGTCAGAAGCGCTATGGTCCAAGGCAGGACATGGACATCACCGACCCCGACTTCCGTCGCGCCGCCGAACAAATCGTTCGCGCGCTGACCGAGCACGTCGCGAACAACCCAGCGGTGATCGGCTATCAGGTCGATAACGAGACCAAAAGTTATAACGACACAGGACCGACCATCCAGCGCCTGTTCGTCGAGCACATGAAGTCCAGCTATCCATCGCTCGACTATATCAATAAGGAATTCGGTCTCGATTACTGGAGCAATCGCATCAACGACTGGCGCGATTTCCCGGTCGTGGACAGCGACGTGTCCAACAGCAATGGCACCGTCAATGCGAGCCTGGTCGCGGAGTTTGCTCGGTTTCAACGGCAGCAAGTCACCGATTACCTCGCCTGGGAAGCAAGACTGGTCCGGCAGTACGCGCGTCCGGACCAGTTCGTCACGCAGAATTTCGATCTGGCGTGGCGCAACTACTCGTACGGTATCCAACCGGCAGTCGATCATTTTGCCGCCGCGAAGACGCTCGATATTGCCGGCATCGATATTTATCACCCGAGCCAGGACCATTTGACCGGTGCGGAAATCTCGTTCGGCGGCGACCTCGCCCGTTCGCTGAAAGACGGTCGCAACTATCTGGTGATGGAAACGCAGGCACAAGGCTTTCCGCAGTGGACGCCTTATCCCGGTCAACTCCGCTTGCAGGCCTTCAGTCATCTCGCCTCAGGTGCCGATATGGTCGAATACTGGCACTGGAGTTCGATCCACAACTCGGTGGAAACCTATTGGCGTGGCTTGCTCGGACAGGACTTCCGCCCAAACCCGGCGTATGAGGAAGCGCGTACGATCGGCCGTGACTTCGAAGCACTGAGTCCACAGTTGGTCAATCTGAAGATCCACCGCGACACCGCGATGCTGGTCAGTAACGACGCACTGACCGCATACAATTGGTTCGGTCCCTACCCCGGCGACAAAGCCGATTACAACGATGTGGTGCGCCCGTTCTACGACGCGCTGTATCGGATGAACATCGGCGTGGATATGATCACGCCCGCCACGGCAGACCTGGACCGATATAAGCTGATTGTCGTGCCAGCCCTGTATGCGACGTCGGACGATACGTTGAAACGTCTGAACGATTATGTCCAGCGCGGTGGGCACATTGTGTACACGTTCAAGAGCGGCTTCTCGAACGAGCATGTGAAAGTGAGAACGACGGTGCAGCCCGGCATCATTACTGCGGCAACCGGCGTGACCTACGAGCAGTTCGTCGTGCCGGACAAGCTGAAGATCGGCAGCACCGTCTATCCTGTCGACGACCAGGACAATGCAGCCCACACCTGGGCTGAACTACTGATACCGGGTCACGCCACGGTGCTTGCGAAGTATGACCATCCGGTCTGGGGACAATACGCTGCGGTCACGGAGAACAATTTCGGGAACGGGCAGGCCACGTATGTGGGCTTCATGCCGGATGCGCCAATGATCGAGCACATCCTCGCCCGCGCCGCCCAGCATGCGGGAATCTGGGGCAAGGATCAGGCGCTGCACTTTCCGCTGATCGTGAAGAACGGGGTGAACGAGCAAGGGCACCCGATCCATTACTTCTTCAACTATTCGGCGAACCCTGCTCAGTTGAAGTACAGCGACGGTCCGGGGACCGACTTGCTCTCACATCGGCATCTCGCCCCGGACGATACGCTGTCGCTAGGTGCCTGGGGCGTCGCGATAGTCGAAGAAGGGGCCGACTAACGGCACGATGATCGGGTAGGCAACCGCGCTCGCAAAATACCGCCGCGCGGGCGCCTACGCAGCGTGCCTGCTTACCGCTTCGTCAGATAGCGCGGTTGCGGGCCCAGCTTCCAGTTCAGCGACTGCCCGGTGACCGTCACCGCAGTTTGCTTGCCCTGCCAGTCCGTCTCGATATAGTTGCCGTTCGGCACATTCACCTCGACGTTCGCCGGCGTCTGCGCCACCGTCCAGCCGACAAAGACTTGTCCCTGCGAACCACTGAACGACAACACCTTCATACCGACCTGATCGACCGGCGCGCTCTGGAACGTCGCATCGCGCAGTTCGTTATGCATCACAGCGGCAGCAATGTACGCAGGTTTCGGCGAAAAGTCCTTGCGGATGAAACCGAAGTTGTTTTCCTTGTTGCTGGCATCGGTGCCATCGTCCTGGAAGTCATACCAGAACACCTTTTGCGCGAGATTGAAGCGCCGCGCGTCGATGAAGGTCCGTACCGCGTACGCCGCTTGCATCGCCTCGCCGTTCGGATAGGGCACCGGTGACGAATACCAACCAATCTCGGTGACCCACATCGGCAGCGGCTGGTCGTCCGGGCGGGTGTGATACTTCGCGAATCCATGCAGATGGTTCGCGACGGTCTGCACGCTGACGGCCTTGCCGATCGGCGAGTTATTGACGCCATAGCCCTTGTCCGGATCGGATGGTGCCATATACGGGTGCACGCTATACGCGTCCTCCGAAGCCTGTCCGCCAAAATGAATCACCGCTGCCGGGCAATCGCCAGCGGGGCCACCACCGATGCCGCCGCCGCCGCACGAGATCACCGTCGCCGACGGATTACCGGCCTTGATCGCCGGATAGGCTGCGGTCAGCAACTTCGTATAGCCGCTCCAATCTGTCGAACCGAATGCCGACGGTTGCGGTTCGTTCCAGATCTCGAACGCATTCACCCGACCCCGGTAGCGCGTGGCCACCGCTTTTGCGTATGCAGCATAGCCGGCACGCTGCCCATCGGTGGTCAGGCCATGGGTGCCTCGCTGGCCCGGTGCGAACGGATAAAATTTATTGCCATAGTCGATCACGATCAACGGCGACAAGCCCAGCTGCAACGCGGCATCGACATAGGTATCGTACGACGCCGGGAAGGTATAGACACCGCGCTGCGTTTCGACCGCGCTCCAATACATTTCATCGCGAATCCAGCCGAAGCCCGCTGCTCGGATCATTTGCAATGAACGCGGTACCGCGCCGCGTCCCATCGCAAAGTGCGTGATCACCCCTTCATTACTGTTCTTAGGTACGTTCGTCGGCAGTACGGCAAGCGACGTCACGGACGCACTCCCGCCCGCTTGCACGGTGACTTGGTAGTAACCCACCGGCAGCGGCTTGAGCCGGATCGTTGCCTGGGACGTGCCGCCATTCGATGTGGCTATCGCGTTGCCCGTGGCGACCACATTGCTCTGCGGCATGCCAAGGTCCGAATACGGATAAACGGAGATGGCGACATTCGTTCCCGCAGGCGCACTGATCGTGAGCGAGCTCGCACTCTCCTGGGTGACGATCGATGTGCCGCCTGTCTGCCCCGATGTCGGCGGCTGATGCGGAGGTGGCGGCGGCGGCAACGTGCATGCGCCGAGAAGCGTTACGCCACACAAAATCGACAGTTTTGGAAACATGGAAAACCCTCGCATACTAAAGGTGTCTGATCGGAAAGCATTCAACGAGTCTATGCGAAGCAAGGCGTTTACGCTGCTCGGTATCGTCGACCATCATACGATGATGTGTGCGCCGGCCGTCGCTTCCCTGATTGAAACATGTGTAACATGTGTAATCGCCTGATAACCTGGGCAATGGGGCTGTCGTTTGTATTTCGCTTTCCTATCGTTTTCCAACTATTCACGTGTCGATTCCCTGTCGACAACCTATCATTTACCTGACACACCTCGGATCGCGTCGACATTGCCGCGCATGATGTGCGCCACGATGCCAGCATGTATCGTTATGACTTGTTCGTTGTCATTGTTCGAGACCGCCTATGTCTGATACCGCAATGAGTGCCGCTTCTTCCGACAAACAAGCGGCGCCCGCGCTGATGCTCGGCGCGATCGGTGTCGTGTTCGGAGACATTGGCACAAGCCCGCTTTATACGTTGCGCGAGTGTCTGAAAGCTGCGGGTGGCGTCACACAGATCAATGTTTTTGGGATCGTGTCGTTGATTCTGTGGTCGATCATCGTTGTCGTCACACTCAAATATGTCAACTTCGTGATGCGCGCAGATAACGATGGCGAAGGCGGCATCCTCGCTCTCACCGCGCTGTCGGCTGGGGTCGCACCGAAGCAGTTGCGACGAACATTGCTGACGATCGGCATTTTCGGTGCGGCGATGTTTTACGGCGACTCGATGATTACGCCTGCGATCTCAGTCATCTCTGCGGTAGAGGGCGTGACGCTCGTCGACCCGCATCTGAGCCGATGGATCGTTCCCATTTCCCTGGTGATCTTGACCGGGCTATTCAAGATTCAAAAAAGCGGCACCGGCGCGGTCGGGAAGGTATTTGGACCCGTGATGGTCGTATGGTTCGCCACGCTGGCGGTACTTGGTCTTTCCCATATCGTCAGCCACCCGGCGATCGTAGAGGCCGTGTCGCCTTTTTATGCGATCAAATTTGTCGTGCAGGCACCGGCCACGGCATTCGTCGTGCTCGGCTCGGTGTTTCTGGCACTGACCGGTGGCGAGGCACTGTATGCGGATATGGGTCACTTCGGCAAGCGACCCATTCGCCTCGCCTGGCTGCTGCTCGTGTTGCCCTGCCTGGTGCTGAATTATTTCGGTCAGGCGGCAATGGTCCTCGAGAGACCGTCGACCATCGCCCAGCCTTTCTTTCAGTCTGCACCCGATTGGGCGCTCGTGCCACTGGTCCTGCTCGCGACCGCAGCGACCATCATCGCCTCGCAGGCGGTCATCTCCGGCGCCTTTTCGATGACGAAGCAGGCCGTACAACTGGGGTTCCTACCGCGCATTCCCGTCGTACACACGTCCACGCACGAGATCGGCCAAGTGTACGTGCCGTTCATAAACGTCACGCTTTACGCGGCTGTCGTGTTTCTCGTGGTGCTGTTCAAGTCGTCCGACAATCTTGCGTCGGCGTATGGCATTGCCGTGGCATCGACCATGCTGCTGACCACCTTGCTAATGTATTTCATCACCCATTGCCTGTGGCACTGGAAACGTCTGACTACAGCGCTCGTCATCGGCCCGCTCGCGCTGGTGGATGCCGTTTTTGTATTGAGTAACGCCGGTAAGATACTCGATGGCGGTTGGTTTCCGCTCCTGGCAGGCGGCGTGCTGTTTACCGTCATGACAACATGGCATAAGGGACGCGAAACCGTTGTCGAGCGCATCAGGGCGGACAACATGCCGCTGGAGCCGCTGATCCGGTCTTTATGCGATGGCGAACACGCACCGCCCCGTACGAATGGGACAGCGGTGTTTCCGGGCGGCGTGGTGGATATGGTGCCGTCGGCGTTTCTGCATAACTTGAAGCACAACGGCGTCATGCATCAATGCAATATTTTCCTGGCAGGCCTCACGGATAACGTTCCGCATGTCACCGACGACCGGAAAATATCGGTCAAAAACATCGGCTATGGGTGCTATTCCGTAACCGTGCACCATGGCTTCATGGAAATTCCGAATGTCCCGGTGCTGCTCGAACTGGCGCAGAAACAGATGCCGACCTGGACTTACGATCCGGCGGAGACCTCTTTCTTCCTCTCGCGCGACGCAATCATGGCCACCGGCGAGAGTAAAGCGATGTTTTTATGGCGTGAGAAGCTCTTTGCGTTGCTCGCGAGAAACGCCGCGCAGGCGGCCGAATACTACGGCCTGCCCGCCAATCGTGTCATCGAGATGGGCGGCCAGATCAATATCTGACGCGCGCGCGGTTCCCCCGACGAAGCGGTCCGGTGCCTGTCCCACCGCAATCGCTGCATAAAGCACCGGACCGGCCAATGCTGCCGTTGTCCTCGCTGCCCTTCGCTGCCGTTGTCCCTCGCTGTCTCCCCTGCTCCCCCATCCCTTTTGCCTTTTTGCCAAATACCCTTTCCCGTAACGCTGCTATCGCACGGTGATGCGTAGTGCCCGAGCTTCGGCAGATGCCAAGCCGCTACGCGCTCGGGCAATGACCAAAGCCCAGGCCGGCTCCCTCTCGCGGTGAACGGGTCGTCTCATCCGAAAATTTACCCTTTTGGTTCGCTTGCCAACAGACAAAACATACAACACGTTTAAACGCCAAGTTTGACTTAAGGGTAAACGTGTTGTTTAATAAAGCCTAAGCAATGAATGTGCACAAACATGCACGCCACATGCTCGATCAAGCATCACATTGAATCACCGCCGGACCGCTCTTTAAGAACATTAGAAGCGAGATGACCGTCTCCAGACGGCCGATCGGCATGATCGGGCCCTCACACGCGCCGCGCCCATCTGCCGTATTCGCTGCAGTGCCTCGTCTGTTTCATCTGTTTCTGCCGCTCATCTTCGTCTCGGCGCGCGCGTCCGCAACGCTTGCCCGAGACGCGATCGGAAGCCCGCTGCGATGCGCTTTTTTTGAGATGCCTCTTAAGCGGGCGGCGGTGCTGGCAGACAAACGGTATCCATAGACGTATTCACGCTCTATATTTTAAGCACTACTTATCGTCAGGATAGGGATTTCTACGTCTTATTTTTCCGTGTATCTCTTTTTTTTCCAACCTGCCGCCATCGCGCGGCATTCTCTCTCGAGGTTCGATATGACCACCACCTCCACCACCACGGCCACCGATACGGCCACCGATACGGCCGCAACGACAGCCGTCTCCGCACTGAGCGGCGTTGTCACCGACTATGCCGGCCTGCGTGCGTACAGCGGATCGAGCATCAATCAAGAAGTGACTCTGGCTTCCAGTGCGCATCAGCGCGCGGGTACGTTTCGATGCCTGGGGACCACGTCTTACGCGGATGACGGCGGCATGCTGATTGTTGATGCCGCCGGCCGCAGTTGGCTGCGCACGGTACCCAGCAGCGGCATTGACGTCAGTTGGTTTGCGCTCGACACCGATCCCTCATGGTCGAATGCGTTCGACCGGGCCGTCACCGCGATGTTGCAGGTGTACTCGATGTCGAGAACGATCCGCCTACCGGGCGAAACGATGGCGATCGATCGCCCGTGGATCATCCCTTTCGCCGCAGCCGGCCTCACCATTCGCGGCGACAGCGATAATTATCTGGCATCGCACATCGATGCGTCGGCGATTACATCGACGACCTACAGCGGCTATGGGGCCATTCATCAGGACAATCCCAACAAAGCGTTGTGCCGTGCGCTGAATATCGAGAATGTTCGCATCGGTGGCGGCAACTGCACCGCGTACGGCGTGCACGGCGTGTATCTGAACCAGAACTCATCGGGTTACTGGCGCAATGTTCTGATCGAAGCTTTCAAAGGCGGATCGGGATTGGTCTGCGACGCGGCGCAAGACTACACGTTCATTAAAGTGGATGTGCAATCGTGCGGGGGCACTTCCACCAATGTCTATACCGATGTCACTGTGGTCGGCAACACTGCCAACACCACCTACCCACCGGTGAACATCACGAGCACGTCGTCGAATACGTGCAACTATCTGCGATTCAACGACTGCCAATGGGAAGGTAACTGGGTATCGCCGTACGTTCGCATCGGCACGGGCTCGAAGTGGATCTACGTGACCAACCAGCACTCCGAGCACCGCGGTTTCTTTACCAGTCAGCAAAGCCAGTGGGGAACGCTATTCGAGAACAACGGCGGTGAAATCTTCATCACTGGCCAAGGCGTGTCCCCGGAAATCCAATACGGTCTGGCATGCGGACCCTACAGCCGCTCGTTCGTGTCCAATTGCCCGGACATGGGCTCGATCACCGGTACCACCAGCGGCTCAAATTCTGGGACGAGCGTGGATCTGCAGATATCGAACAGCGAGATCGGCACCTTGACCATGAGTTCACGAAGCGGCTCGGTGGTAATGACAGGCGGCAAGTGCACGGGCCTCACCAGCTACTACCCCTCGTTCAAAGGCACGTTTCTCGGCGTTGAATTCACCGGGGATGTGTTGCTGCAAAGCGATGCAGGCGCAACGGTTGGGCTCGACTTTGCCAATTGCGTTTTCGATACCACGTTCAACTGCAACGTGAAATATGTGAAAGTCATCGGCGGCACGACGAAGGGCAACTACACGAACCCAGGGCCGTATGCGGTGGAGGTCACGCACAATGTGATCGGCACCAGAGGGAGCCTGCATCGGACCTCGTCGTATGTGCCTTGGGGGTTTCAGCCGTTGAGCGGCTCGGGCAAACCGACCGTGGTACCCACCTATGTCGGCCAAACCTATGTTGATGCGACCAACACGCGTCAATGGATCGCCTATGGCAGCTCGGCGGCGACTGACTTCAAGGCGACGAACACGGTGACGTATGCGGCAGCGGCACCGTCCTCGGTCCCTTATGCGGCGGGGGATATGTATGTGAATTCAAGCGTGTCGCCGAATAAGGTCTATGTCGCAACCGGCGCGACCAATACCGGTGATTGGACCGTTCTCAATTGAGCCCACGTCGCCGTATCGCCTCTCGCGGCTACCGAACGCTGTGCGCCCGGTGCGGCGAGGGGTGGCGATCGGAGATGCCCACCCATTCGCGAGCCCATCGACAAATGGGCAGGCTGCGCTAACGGATATCGCGTCGCCGTAGGCCGACATAATCTTCCGCAAGCGCCGTACGGGCCGCAACCGAGTCGGCCAGGTTTGCAAATTCGGCTGCTTTGATACGGTCGTCAAAATCGCTCGCGCCCGGGTAACCGTGCAACAGATTCGTCATTGACCAAGAGAAACGAACCGCTTTCCAAACGCCGTCGAGGGCGATCTTCGAATAGACATCGAGCGGGCAGACCCTGGACTTTTCTGCGTATTTCTCGCGTAGCAGCGTGGAAAGCGTCAACACATCATTCAGTGCCAGATTCAGGCCTTTCGCGCCGGTGGGCGGCACAATATGCGCGGCATCGCCTGCGAGGAACAGACGGCCGTATTGCATCGGCTCCGCCACATAGCTGCGTAACGGCGCAATCGTCTTCTCGAGCGAGGGGCCCGTCACCAATCGTTCGCCCAGGTCACGTGGCAGGCGTGCGCGAAGCTCTCCCCAGAAGCGTTCGTCCGTCCAGTCGTCGACGCGCTCTTCAAGCGCGACTTGCAGATAATAGCGGCTACGTGTCGCCGAACGTTGGCTGCATAGCGTGAACCCGCGCGGGTGATAGCCATAGATCAGCTCATGGTGAACCGGCGGCGTATCCGCCAACAATCCCAGCCATCCAAAAGGATAGATACGTTCGTACGCTTTCAACGTGCCAGCGGGAATGGCTTGGCGCGACACCCCATGAAACCCGTCACAACCCGCAATATAGTCACAGTCGATGGTCATCGATTGCCCATTGTGCTTCAACGTCACCGACGGGTGCGCCGTGTCGATGCCGTGCAATTGCACCTCATCCGCCTCATATAACGTCAGCGCCTCGTCGGCATCTCGACGGGCCATCAGATCCCGGGTGAGTTCAGTCTGCCCGTAGACCACCACATCCGAGCCATTTGTCAGCGCGTGCAGATCGATTCGGATGCGACGCTCGCCATGGATCAATTCGACGCCACGGTGCACCAGTCCATCGGCGTCCATACGTGCACCGACGCCCGCCGAGCGCATCAGGTCTACCGTTCCCTGCTCAAGGATACCCGCCCGAATCCGAGAGAGCACATGCTCTCCTGTCCGACGCTCGATAATGATGTTATCGATACCCGCCTGCGTGAGCAGCCGCCCCAACATGAGCCCTGAAGGGCCAGCGCCGATAATGGCAATGTGCGTTCGCATTGCTTGTCTCCGAAGTTCGGTGTTTTTGCGAAGTCCGTCGATGCGGACCGCTTTTTTCTTTTTGTCCCTACTTGGCTATTTTGCGAAACGAAACGTCGTGAGAGGGGGAGTTTTTCGGATTAAACTTGGACATTTCGTGGATCGGCCGACCGCGACGAAAATGCGTTCCGGTGTCATGGCGGTGTGGAAAGAGGAGCAGCAAATGCATGAAAGGCTCGGCCCGCGGTCCGATGGACTCGTCGACAGCGCATCGGGGAATAAGCGTCGCATTCCCGTATTCACGCTGTACGGCGAGGGATATGCATGGCGAACGCCTGACCTGCTGCATTGCGAGACGATACCGGCACGCAGCCGTTTGCATGACTGGCGCATTCAGCGACATCGGCATGCCGATTTAACGCAGGTGCTTTGCCTGCAACAAGGACGTGCGGATGTGTTTATCGAGGACGAGCACCGAACGGTGCAACATCCTTCGATCCACGTCATCCCGGCGGCGTGCGTACACGGTTTCGACTTCAGTCAGGATGTAGACGGCTACATTCTGACGATCGCGGCGCCGCTCCTGCAGCGCCTCAAGCAGCTCAGTCCCGGTGCGCATCGGGTACTCCAGACGCCGGCCGGCTACCCGCTCGGCTCGCATCAAGGCGAGGCCAACACGATATGGGCGGTGCTGCAGCGAGAATATGCGCAAGTCACCCCCGGCAGGGAAGCAATGTTGGAAGCCATTCTGACGCTGATCGTGACCTGGTTAAGCCGTCAGGTAACGGGTGAAGGCAACGGCGCCCGACTACAGGAGCGAAGCGAACGGCACTTTGCTTTGTTCTCGCAACTGGTCGAACAGCATTTCCGTGAACAACTCACGCTGGCAGCCTATTCGGCGCGAGTGGGGATTACCGCCGCTTATCTAAACGATATCTGTCACAAGGCAGCAGGACGTACCGCATTGGCGGTCGTACACGATCGGGTGCTACTCGAAGCAAAGCGGAACTTGCTGTTCACGACACTCGATGTCAATCAAATCTCCGATTTCCTGGGATTTTCGGAGCCAGCATATTTTTCGCGTTTCTTTCGCCGCATGACGGGTGTTGCGCCAAAACAGTTTCGCAAGCAGGGACTTTCGAATCTGAAGGTTGACCGAGACCGAGCGCACGCCGGTACAACGGCTGAAAACGGACTTCAGTTGTAGAGGCGTTACCTACACGGGGCAGTCGCCGCGAACACGGTGGCCAGGACTGCCCGTCTGCAGGATTTACAAGGAAACGGTCCCCGCGTTGGTGTCACGTTCGCATCCTCGCTCTCCTTTACCTCGACCGCACGGCCGGCTCGGGCACGACCCTTGCAAAGCAGCACTACGTATCCGCCGACTGGCGGTTTGCAATGTATAAGCTCGGAGGACAAATGACCACGACCGAATTAACGCAGAATCAAAAAGAAGTATTTGCAAAAGCATGTGCCCGTCGCGGCCTGCACCCGGAGGGCTTCGACGTACGCGCTCTCGGCGATGGGCATCTGCCGTCGCATACGGTCGTTTTGGTTGGGGGAAGGGAATACCGCTATCCGTACATTGCCAACGATGACACCTGGGCGGAGACCTTTTTCCACGATCTGAACAAGGAAGGGGACTCTGGAGACGGAGTCGAAACCGCGACGTCCGAAGAGGAACGACGCTCGACCGCAAATTAAATCCCAACGCGATCGTCGGAGCGCCTCATCGCGCTTCCGATCCAGCCGCCGCCGTCCCGCAAGCGTGATGCGGACGTCGGTGTCACGAGACTTCGCCCATCGATTCCGTGTTTTTTCAGTTTCTGGCAAACAGTGCGCCCAGGACCAAGCCCACGGCCACACCCACGCCCAATGCGGCAAGTGGGTTTTCCGTGGTAAGGCTGCGCACTTGGTCGAGTGCTTCGCCATAACGTTGTTGCACCGTGCCCGCCGCTTGACGTGCACTTCCCCTTAATTGCAAGCCGCTGTCGCCTAGCGCGCCGCCCACCGCATTTTGAATCTTACCGACGACATTCTGCGCTGCGCCTTCTTGTTCTTCGAGCATGATTTTCTCCTTGGTCGTTGAAATATGGCCCGACTTACCGCGTCGGGCCCAACTTGATCCTACCGCTCGCGGCGTTCTGTGAGACCTTATATCTTCGGGGCTGTCGTCTTGCCGGCAATCGGGGCGGCGGCATCGGCGGGAAGGCGGGCGCCGTCACGCACATTCGCCGATCCTTCGATGTCTACCGCATTGCCGCGAAGCGTCTCGTCCACCGTTTCTACGCGATTCGATCCCTGCTTACCCACCACCACCTCTTCGACAACCCGTGCAGTCTTCGCCACCACCGGTACTTCGTCGGTTTCGCGGATTTCTACCGAACGGGGCGCCAAATCGGCTGGCGTCGCTTCGCGGTTCACGGCGCGACGTTCGATTTCTGCATGTTCTTCGTGCAAGCTTACCGATTCGCTCACGTCTCGCTCGGTCGGACGAGAAACCACGCGGAGGCGTCCGGTTTCCACCTCGCGCTTGCCGACCTCCAGCTCTTCTTCTACCACTGGAAACGTGTCGCGCTCATTTTTAGCAGCTTCCGCCGTAAAAGGCGCAGCGTTGACGTCATAGCCGGTATAACCATCCGCTTGCCAATGGGCCACGCGTGCGTCGATGTCAACGGCGCCTGCGCGTTCGAGCGCGGCCTCGACCGTTTCAATTTGCGATTCATTGTCGACGTCGACTGCTAGCAGCGCGCTTCCACGACGCACCGCCTCTTGATAATGTTCCGCTTCGGCCGGACGGTCATCGTTCCCGAAAAGATGGGAAAAGAAATGCTCAATGCTTCCCACTACGCCTCGGTGCTGATTGCTACCCGCTGCCTGTTCCCGATAGGCGGGGGAAACGACAGAACCGCCCTCCGTTATGCCGGACTCGTATCCGGCGGCCCCTTCATTTGCGCTCACGTGCATATGCTCATGTTCCGCCAAGCCTTGGCTGGCAAGGGTTGCCATCGCTGCATTGGCACGATCGAACGAATTGAAAACGCCGATAATAGTTTGGGTCATATTCGTCTCCATGAGTCGGTTGAGAATGATTGACTTGCTCGTTCCTATTCGCAAACCGCGTGCCTAGCCACCAGAAATTTTCTTACATTGGTCGCTAACCAGCATCCATTTCCACCCAACTGCCGCCATCTTCATCCGCCCCGGCGTCATCGCTGCCGTGCGTGCGACGTTCCACCACCGCGCGTTGCCGCTTCACGGGCACGCTTTGTTGTTCGTTCCATTCGGTGGAGCGGGTGGATACGCGCACCTCTTCCGTCAAGTAGAGCTGCATGGTGACCACCGGCCTATATTCAAAAACGGGAATAACCCATTCGTCCCCTTCCTGACGCGGAGCATATTCGGTGTCGACAGGCATATCGACACGCCGCCGTGTAACTTCTGCTGTTCGACTCACACGTGACGCGTTGACCTCGGCCACCGTATCGTCGGTGACGGTACGCACCCGGACCGTTCCGGTGACCACGGTGCGCTTGGACACCGCCAACGATTCCTCGACGACCGGGATCGATTCGGCGTCAGACGTGTTGGGTGTGGTAATAGCTGGCATAGCGGTCTCGCAAAGGAATCGACTCCGAACCGCCAGCAAGTATCGGTCCGCCTCGCCTCCGCTTCTATCCGGGACGCCAAATCTTGCAAGGCCGCACCGGCGCGGACAGGCGTCAATAAGGCGACGTGCGTCACATCGACGCACGAAAAGTATCTGTGCCATCATAATTAAACTCATTTTTAAGCCAAGCATTCGGACAACGATCGAAAAATGCGCGAAACTCCTCGAATCGTCATCGTTGGCGGCGGCATCGCTGGCCTCTTACTCGCTACCCGCCTCGGTGACACGCTCGGGCGTAGCGAGCGAGCACGTATCACGCTCGTCGATAAAAGCGCCACGCACATCTGGAAGCCGATGTTGCACACGATCGCAGCCGGCACGCGCGACGTTCAGCAACAGCAAGTCATCTATCTCGCCCACGCTCGCGAACATGGTTTCGACTACCAGCCCGGCGAGATGGCGGGTTTGGACCGGGATGCACGCGTCGTGAAACTTGCCGAGCTCAAAGCCCCGTCCGGCGAAGTTGTCATCGGCCCGCGTACGATCGGATACGACGTACTGATTCTTGCAATAGGAAGTCGTGCGAACGATTTTGGTACCCAAGGGGTACTTGAGCATTGCCACTTCATCGATAGTCAGGCGCAGGCCGAAATCTTCAACGAAGCGCTGCGGATTCGCATCTTCCAGCGAGTGGTGTCGAATGGCACATTGAATGTATCAATCGTCGGTGCGGGTGCGACCGGAGTGGAATTGGCGGCGGAATTGAGTCGCCTGCTCGAAGTGGCGGCGAGTTACGGCGATCCCGATATCCGCTCCCGCCTGAAGCTTACGCTGTTTGAAAGTGCACCGCGCATTCTGGCGGCGTTTCCCGAAAACGTGTCGGCCTCCAGCGAGGCGCAATTGCGCCGCATCGGTTTCACCGTGCGAACCGGCACGCGTGTGACTGCCGCGCAGTCAGATGGGCTCGTGCTTAACGACGGCAGCACTCAACCGGCCGATTTGATGGTCTGGGCCGCCGGTGTGAAAGCAGCCGATTTTTTGGGGAAGCTGGACGGGATCGCCGCTAACCGATCGAACCAAATCAGCGTCCGACCGACGCTACAGGCGTTGGAAGACGACAAGATATTCGTGCTTGGCGACTGCGCCACATTGACGCTGGCGGGCAGCGAACGCCCGCTCGCCCCCACGGCGCAAGTGGCGACACAGCAAGCACAGTACTTGGCCAAGCACATGCCTGCCTGGCTTGACGGTACCCCGATGCCCGACTTCGTCTTTCGCGATTTTGGCGCGCTTGTCTCGCTCAGCGACTACAACGCGTTCGGAACCCTGGGGCAGTTCGGCTTCTTTCGCGGCGGGTTTATCAAAGGCCGATTTGCCCAACTGAGTCATGCGATGCTGTACCGTCAACATCAGCAAGCATTGCATGGTCTTGGCAAGTCTACCCTGCTGTGGACGGCAGAACGCATCAACGGCCTCGTGCAACCGAAGATACGGCTCAGTTGAGCACCCTTTCACTTCGCCGTAGCAACCGTGAACTCGGCCATCGCCGACCAATCCCGGTCGCCGTTGCCCGCCTCTACCGTATCGGCCATCCGACGGTGAACGGCTGCGAGCATCGGGAGATCGCCTTGTCCCTCTGCCGCGACCTCGCTTGCCAGCCGAAGATCTTTCAAGCCGAGTGTCGCTTTGAAACCGGGCTCGTAGTGCTCGTTCGCGATATTCGCCGAATAGACTTGATACGCGCGACTGCCGAACAATGTGCCCAGGATCAAATAAAAGAATTGCGCGCGCGGTAGACCGTTGCCTTCCGTCAACACGACCGCTTCGGCCATGGCCTCGATCGCCATCGTGATCATCATATTGCAGGCGATCTTTGCGGCATTGGCGGTAGGCGCCTCCGCTCCCAAATCTCAAATCTTTCCCCCGATCACTTCAAAAACCGGTCGAACCGTCTCCACCGCACGTGGCTCACCGGCCGCGAGCACATGCAACTCTCCTTTCGCCGCGACGTCCGGCCTTCCCAACACGGGCGCGGAAACGTAGCCGATTCCTGCCGACTTGTGCGCCGCGACCCATTCCCGTGCGAAGGCGAGCGAGATCGTCGACATCAACACATGCACCAACCCCGGCTTCGCGTGCTGCAAGACCTTTGTATCCAGCAGCGTCGAACGGATCGCGACATCGTCCGATAGCATCGTGAGCACCGCGTCGCCCTGGAATGCCGCCACCTGCGCGTCGACCATTGTGACGCCGTCTATCTGGCCGCCGGAACGATTCCACGC
Organism: uncultured Robbsia sp.; assembly: GCA_963922375.1. Classification (GTDB taxonomy): domain Bacteria; phylum Pseudomonadota; class Gammaproteobacteria; order Burkholderiales; family Burkholderiaceae; genus Robbsia. The sequence continues at coordinate 19,009 of CAWUJR010000002.1, read as the reverse complement.
TTTCACCCGATAGCCCGCTGTGACGAGGTTTCGCGCCATCGCGCTACCCATTGCGCCCAATCCGATTATTCCAATATCCATCGTCCTCCTCCTCAGATCAATGGGGGTCTGCCGACGGTGCTAAGCACCGAAGCCGCCGTCGATGGTATGCATGGCGCCGGTGATCCCACGCGCATGCGGCCCCGACAAATAGCGCACCAGACTGGCGACATCGTCGGCCGTACCGTGCTGCTTGATGGCCATGACGCTATGCATCTGACTGGCCAGCGGACCATCGGCAGGATTCATGTCTGTATCCGTCGGCCCCGGTTGGACGATGTTGACCGTGATGCCGCGCGGTCCCAGATCGCGAGCGAGGCCGCGTGCCATGCCCTGTAACGCCGACTTGCTCATCGCATAGGCGGCCAACCCGGCGAAGGGCATCCGGTCGCCATTGACGGATCCGATCACGATGATGCTGCCGCAATCGGTCATCGCCCGCGCTGCCTCGACCGATGCGTGATACGCCCCCCGCACATTGACGTCGATAAGCCGGTCGACGCTGTCCGCATCGATGGTCAGAGGATCCCCGCTGACCAGAAGCCCCGCGTTGTAGACCAGAATATCGAGCGGCCCCGCATCACGCACGACCGCCGTAAGGCTGCTCCTGTCTGCCGCGTCGCAAAAGACCGCCGATGCACCCGTCGTTTCCGCAAGCGTCTCTGCCGCCGCCTTAGATCCGGAATAAGTGAACTGAACCACCGCACCTTCGGTCACGAAGCCCGACACGATCGCCGCGCCGATGCCCCGACTGCCGCCGATGACCAATACTTTCTTGCCCTGAAATAACTTCATCGTCGTATGCCTTGAATTAAATTAGTAACCACTATATATTCAGCGAAAATACTGCGCAAGGATTTTATTAGTGGTTGCTAATGTAAAGGTAGGACGAGGTCGACCTCGCGGCTTTGATCCGGAGGCTGCGCTAGCAATAGGGCAGCGGATGTTTCACGCTCATGGCTACGATGCGGTGGGACTTGCGGCGTTGACCGACGCACTGGGCATCAAGCCGCCGAGTTTTTACATGGCGTTCGGCAGCAAGGCTGCGTATTTTGCGCGCATTCTGGATCGTTATGCGGCGTCCGTGCTCGTCCTGGAGGACGTGCTGCGTCCCGAACGTTCACCCGAGGCGGCGCTGACGGATCTGCTCACGCGCGCCGCCACGGCGTATGCGCGCGATCCCGAATGTCTGGGCTGTCTGGTACTGGAAAGCGCCCGCGGCCAGACGGGTAGCGAGAGCACGGAATTGGCGCGTCGCGTCGCGCAGGAACGGCGCATCACGATAAAAGCCTTCGTTGCGATGACACGGCCGGATGTGGCGCAGGACGTTACCGACTATGTCTCCAGCACGATGTCAGGCCTGTCTGCCAGCGCCCGTGAAGGCTTCAGTGAAGCACGGCTGGTGAACATTGCCGCCACGGCATCGATCGGCTTAAAAGCACTGCTGCATGCGCGTTGATGGCGCGTTGATAGCAATTTCGCATTGCAAAGCCGCGTCGACGGGGCATACAAACACGTCCGCGTTGCCTTCCTACCCCCGCGAGAAGGTCATTCGAGCGACACGCCCTTCAATTCGGGAATCAGCGTCAGCGTCGCCACCATGTCGAGAATGTAGAGTGCCGCCAGCAACGCAATCGCGCTCTGAAATGAGTACCGCGCAGCGAGGGCGCCCACGATGAGCGGCCCCCATCCACCGATCGCGCGCCCCAGGTTCCAAAGAACATTCTGTGCCGTCGCGCGCGCGCTTGTGGGATACGCTTCGGACATCAGCGCGCCATAGCCGCCAACCATGCCGTTGACGAACAGGCCCATGAGCGCACCGGCCCATAACATCGCCACGGGGTCAGACAGTCGCGCGTAAACGATCACCATGATCGCTGCGCCAATTTGATACAGCAGGAACGTCGGTTTGCGCCCGATACGGTCCGCCAATTGACCGAACAGCCAGACGCCGATCATCATGCCGAGCACCGTCATCGACGTCCACAGACCGGACTTCGTCAGCGAGAAGCCGAGTCGGTTCGACAGATAGGTCGGCATCCAGATCATCAGCCCGTAATAGCCGAAGTTCTGCACCGCGCACAGCACCACGATGCCAACGCTGGTACGCGCGGTGCGGCTGTCCGCGACGAGCAGGCGAAAGCGTCGCGTCATCGGAACACGGCCGCTACGCTTCACGAACACTTCGGGTTCGTGCAGGCGCTTGCGCAAGATCCAGGCGATCAGCGCCGGCAGTACGCCGACGGCGAACATGCCGCGCCAACCGATGTGCTGCAATAAGAGAGGCGTCAGCAAGGCCGCAAGCAGCACCCCGCTTTGCCAGCCCAGTGCCACATAAGAAGACACGCGCGCGCGTTTATCCGCGGGCCATGCTTCGGCGGCCAGCGCCATGCCGATGCCGAATTCGCCGCCGAGTCCGATGCCGGCCATTGTCCGATACGCGAGCAGGTCCCCAAAGCCCTGGGCGAACGCACACAAACCGGTGAAGCCCGCAAACAGCAGAATGGTCCACGTCAGCACGCGAATACGGCCGAAGCGATCGCTCAACGCACCGAAAACGATGCCGCCCACCACCGCGCCGATCAACGTCCACGTAACCAGCGCGCCGGCCTGCTGCGCGCTCAGATGGAGCGCGACGGAAATGGCCGGCAGCATGAAGCCCAGGATCAGCAGATCGAAACCGTCCATCGCATACCCCACTGCCGAGCCAGCAAGGATTTTCCAGGCGTAACGCGATACCTGTTCGGGGGAGTGCGACGCAGGTGTGGCCGCCCGAGGTTGCAGGTCTACTTCCATGGTTATCTCTATGCGATGAAATAGCCGCATAGCGGATAACGGATAACGGCTGAATATCTGCGTATCGGCTAAATCGACTCTATGCGCATATCGTATCTTGAAAGAATGAAATAGGCATGGTCGATCGTGCTATCCAAGCGCGTCACTCAGAAATCGAACTTCGCGCTCAGGCTGACGGTTCGCGGGTCGCCGGGCGCGATGTAATCTGAATATTGATACATCCAATAACGGCGGTTGGTTACGTTGTCGATGGCCGCTCGCAATGTCACGTCATGGCCAGCGATGTTCGTCGCATAATTCGCGCCGACATTCACCAGGGCATAGCCGCCTGTCTCCAAATTCCCTGCGGGGCGCACCGCTTCATTGCCGGTGTATTTTGCATCGACAGCCAACTGGAGACCGCGTAACAACGGCACGTCATACGTCACACGTGCAGCGGCGACGAAGCGTGGCGCACCGGCCACACGCTGGTCGTTATACGCCTGCCCCTTCGCGTACCACGAATCCAGCAGCATCACGTTGCTTGTCACCTGCCAACGATGTCCCAGGCGCACACTGCCGCCCATTTCGATGCCTTGATAGATCGAATTGCCATCCTGCACGTAGACATTCTGATCATTCGCATACGCGGCGCCACGCTCTATGCGGAACACTGCTGCGTTCGTACTCCAGCGCGCATGCTCGCTCTTGATGCCGACTTCGTATTGACGCGAACGCAGTGGACGCAGCAACGCGCCCCCATTTGCATAGATGGTATCGACGATTGCACCCTGCTCAAGCGACTCGACATAGCTTGCATAGAGTGTCGTGCCGGGTTCCAGCTTATACATCAGTGCAAAAGTCGGCGTCAGGATACCGTTCTGTCCGTACGACGACGTCGTCGCACCCGCGGTGCTGTACGCTCTTTGATCATAGTTCGTGTAGCGCAACCCCGCGAGCGTCGACCAGCGGCTGGTCAACGCAATGGTATCGCTCGCAAAGAGAGACTTTTGCGTGATTTCGCTTGCGCGGTACTTCTCCAGCCCGCTCCCCGAGTCATAGCCCCACGGATTCTGCTGATACAGGTTGCCGTCGCCCAACGTGAACGATCGTGAAACGGCGCTGTAGTCATTGGTTTGATGTTGCCACGCCGCACCGATCGCCAATTGATGCGTGATCGGGCCCGTTCTGACCTTGCCTTCGAACATGCCCTGCCAATAAATATCCTGATGGCCTTCGTCCCCGTTCCAGCGATAGTCGGAATAGTCGCCGGCCTGATTCAGCAGTGTCAGCGTACTTTCATTACGATCGCGCGCGGACTTGCTATAGCTTGCCGATGTGTTGAATGACCAGTCGGGTGCAATCTTATAGCGGACGCCTGCGGTGTATAACTGCAGGTTGGTATTGAGATGCTGGCCGCTACTGTTCAACAGATTACTTCCGCCGCTGATCGTTGCGGGCAGGCTGGTCGCCGTGTAGCTGCCGGTGTAGATGGCTGGCGTCTGTCCACTCGATCGACTTTGTTGATAAATCGCATTCGCATAGACATCGAGGTTACGCGTGAGCTGGCCGTCGAGCGCCACGGCCAGCGAATTGCGATTGATATCCCCCGCGTTATAGGTTTTGCCTTGCTCATGCGAATAATTGATGCGAGCCCCAAACATGCCTTCCGGACCGAAACGACGACTCAGATCGGTATGCTGCGTCAGCACGCCATCCATGCGATAGCCCACGTCGAAGCTCGTTACCGGATCGGCGCCGGGCTTCTTGGTCACGTAGTTCACCACACCGCCCGGCTCCGCGAAACCGTACATGAAACCGCCCAGTCCCTTGAGCAACTCAACGCGTTCCAGGTTTTCGTAGGGCATGGTGATGCCGTATGTAATGAGCGGGTTGCCGTCCAGACGGAAACCGTTCTGCCAGTCGATGGGTAAGCCACGAATCGTGATGTAGGTGGCGTAGGCGCTGTAAGCGTTGCTGTTGTCCGTTACGGAAGCATCGCCGGCAAAGACGTCGCCCAGCTTGTTGACCTGACGCTCAGCAAGGTCGTCGCCTGTCACGACGGTCGTCGAAAAAGGCGTGTCCAGTTGTGACCGTGTCCCCAATGCGCCATTCGAGACAGGCGTGGTCAGATGCGACGGCGAATCGATTTCGGCTGAAGCGCGCACTTTGACCGCTGGAAGCGCGTCGTCGGGCCGACCTGACACGACCGCATCCGAGGCCGCCGCTGCGGCAGCACTTGCGCTGCCCGCACTTTGCGCCAGCGCCGAATGCGTAGTAGCGGCAAAAATCAATCCCAGGGCGACCTGTACATGCCCTTGCTGCTGACGCCTTACACGGTAATGCAATGCTCGATTTTTCATATTAGGCAACCGCCGGCCTGCCCCCATTATTGTAATGAGACACATTCTCATTTGCGATTGCGCATCTTACCAAAGCGTTTCGTATTTTGAAAGCGCTCGCGCCAGAAACTTTTCAGCGTCGGAAAGCCCAAACGGGGCCCTACCCCGCCCGCATCGGTAGCGCCGTCCCGGTAGCGACCTGATCCGCACGGGGAAGACTAAAGCCATGCCGAATTCAGGGTTTTACAACGCGTCTGGCCGAGTGGGACGCGTGCCGTCGGCGTGTGACTGCGTGCGCCACGGCGACGCATGCCCTCCCCTCCAAGCGCCGATACGCAAGACTTTGCAGGGCGATAGGCTTAGTCGAACACGCGCTGATGCGGAGCATCGAATTCTATCGCACTCCTATTTTTATTACGGTTTTTCTTGCCATGCCGGAACGCGCACCCTATTATTTTCAAATGCGAATGACTCTCATTAACTGCCGAGCAACAGGCACGCATACAGGCTTCCGCTTCGATTGCGTGAGCCGTGCCACATGGACTGTTCGCTAGCCATCCTGATTTCCTTGCATCGATGAGACATCTCAAAAAGCCTTCCCGGCACACGCGGAGACGCAGAAAATGAATACGACCCCTGTCTACACAGGCACCGGCGAGGGAGCGCGGCCCATGCGCTCCGCTGCTAGCACACGTTCGTCCGTGCTCGATTTCGTCGCAATCGGTTTAGGGCCTTTCAATTTGAGTCTCGCGTGCCTGGCAGACCCGATCCACGATCTTCACGGCCTGTTCCTGGAACGCAACGAACACTTCGACTGGCACCCTGGCATGCTGATCGACGACTGCACGCTGCAAAACCCCTTTCTCGCCGATCTTGTCAGCCTGGCCGATCCAAAAAGTAAATTTAGTTTCCTTAACTATTGCAAGCAGGAAGGCAAGCTGTACGCGTATTACATCCGTGAACGGTTCTATTTGAGCCGAGCGGAATACAACCGATACTGCCAATGGGCCATCGCGCAGCTCTCCAGCATTTCATTTGGTGCGCACGTCGATGACATCCGCTATGACCGCGAGCATGACTACTACGTCGTCAGTGGAGGCTATCCGCGCACCGGCCGGACATTCACCTATCACGCAAAAAAAATTGTCATCGGCGTGGGATCGGTGCCCTGTTTGCCGGCCTGTTGCGACGAAGCACGGGAACACTGCATCCACAGCGCACACTATGTGGCGTGCAAAGAGGTCTTGCAAAAGAAACAGTCCATCGCCGTGATCGGCAGTGGCCAGAGCGCCGCCGAGATTTTCTATGATTTGCTCAGAGAAAGCGATCGGCATCGTTATTCGCTGACTTGGATCACACGCTCACCGCGTTTTTTCCAGATGGAAAACACGAAACTCACCCTGGAGATGATCTCGCCGGATTACATCGACTATTTTTACAATCTACCTGAGAACGTGCGTGAAAGCATCGTCGCAAAGCAAGATAGCCTTTACAAAGGCGTGAATGCCTCGCTCATCAATCAGATCTACGACTTACTCGACGATCGACGCAGTCAGGGAAATAACACAGCCCGGCTGGTGACCAATTCGGAACTGAGCGGTTGCCATTATGACAGTGCGCAAGGCTGTTTCCATCTTAGTTTCGAGCAGCGGGACGAACACGCCGGCTATAAACACATGACCGACGGCGCGGTGTTTGCGACGGGTTATCGGCAAAACGTCCCGGCTTTCATCGGCGGAATACGCGATCGCATCAGATGGGACGATAAAGGACGTTACCGTCTTTCGCGCAACTATGCGATCGACATCGATGAGCGCAATATCTTTGTACAGAATGCCGGCCTTTACAGCCATGGCTTGACCAATCCAGACCTGGGCATGAGCTGCTATCGCAACTCCTGCATTCTGCGTGAGCTAACGGGCGTGGAACACTACAAGATCGAACAGCGTATCGCCTTGCAGGACTTCTCGATACCCGACACGGAAGCATTCGTAAAAATGCCACTGGAGTCGCGATGAAGCTGCGCAATATGATCATCATGATGACAGCCTTCGCGGTCATCAGCGACGCTGTCCTCATCCCGTTCTACCCGCAGTTTTTCACCGCGCGTTATGGGGTCACGAGCCCCGTGCATGCAGGGGCCTACGTCGCCTTCATCTCGATTGCGGTCATGCTGACCCTCCCCGTCTGGGCGCGTATAGCAAAGCGTCTGGATGCCATGCATCTGCTCGTCTACACGCAATTCGCGGCAGGCACGCTGTCCATCGCCAGCTACTGGGCCCCTACCGTGCCCCTCTTCTGGTTGCTATCCCTTGCCATGTTCATGTGCAAGAGCAGTTATCTGCTCATGTATCCGTACATGATGCGGTCTGAAGATAAGGCATCCCATGCCCACACGATCGGCGTGCTGTCGGTCGTCGTTCACTTCGGTGCCATCGCGGGTGCGGCAGCAGGTGGATTCGTCATGCAGGTCTGGAGCGCCCACGCCTGTATTTTTGCCATGGCCGCCGGAGACTTTGCGCAGATGATCGTCTGTGTATGGTTGATTCGGTCCCACCGCATCGGACGGCAATGCCGTGCGGATGACGATACGCAGATGGCAACACCGTCACCGCGGCCCCTCTCCCGTCTGACCCTCCGAGATCGCATGCCGATGTTCCGTCTCGCGTTGCTGATGCTGGCCTTCGACTTCTGCGTCTACCTTATCCGCCCCTTCACGGCATCGTACTGGCAATACGCCAGCGGCTCACACAGCGATCTGATCTCCGGCTTGGTTTTCGCGATTCCGGGCATGGTGGCATTAGTGGCGCTGCGCCTCAACAAACGCATCATCGAACGCGGCCATCGGCTTCCCGATCACATGATGCCGAATCTGCTGCTCTGTGTGGTGGGGATGCTGCTGCAGGGTATCGCCGAACCGCTCTGGATCATCGTCGGACGAGTGCTGTTCGGCTGGGCGTTCTTTCAGATCGTCGTCAAGCTGGATGTGACGATGTTCGCGCTCAGCAAGCCGGCTTCCTACGCATCAGATTTCAGCCTCATTAATTTCTTCCAAAACCTGGGCGTGCTGCTCGCCTCGTTCGCCGCCGGCACGATCGTCGATGTGGCGGGCTTGCGGGCCCCTTTCTTCTTTGCCGCAGCGGCGCTTGCTGCCACTGCGCTCATGAGCATTTGGCTGCTGGACCGCCCGGGTAAAGGGCGCCCCGCAGGTCTCGCGAGCGCTGCTGCACTGAGCGCCGATCCAGCGCTTTCCACCCCCCTCGTCGACACAGGAGTCAGCCCCCGTGCGGAATGACATTGAAGCGAACGACATTGAAGCGAAGGTCATCGCGGTTGAAGACAGCGTCATGATCCAGAAGACGCCGGGTACGGATTTGAGCCTGAACCTCCACGGCTTTCATATCCGCCCACTGAAAGTGACACATGATGCCCTCGCGCTGCACCGCTGGTTCATCCAGGAGCGTGCCGCGTTTTGGAACATGCAAGACAAGCGCGTCAACGAAGTAGCAGCCTTCTACCAGACGCTCGAAGACTCGGGTCATGCGCATGCCTGGATCGGCATGCGGCATGGTGCCAGAAGCTTCCTGTTCGAGTGCTACGACCCCGCTTACGACGAAGTAGGCGAGCACTACCGCGTTCTCCCGGGCGATGTCGGCATGCATCTGTTTATCGGGCCGGCTGAAAAACCCGAGTCGGGATACACGCGTCGGGTGTTCCAGACCGTGATGACATTTATGTTCGATTACCTGCACGCCAGTCGCATCGTCGTCGAGCCCGATAGACGCAACGCTCGCATTCATGCACTGAATCGCGCGATGGGATTTACCTATGCGGGAGACGTCGCGTTTCGAGCAAAAACCGCCTCGCTCGCTTTCTGCACACGAGCAGCATTCAGCGCCACCCTTCAGAAGACCACTCACCAGGATCTCACATCATGAACCAATCGAGCCAAATCAAGATGGAATCGTCCACGCAAACAGGCTTGCGTCCATCCATGCAGCACATCTCCCTCACGCCCCATCAAGCCAGCGCGCATCTGACACCGGACGTCTGGCACCACGCAAACCTTATGCTGCTTCGCAAAGCGCTCTCCGAATACGCACACGAGCTCATTATTGAACCACGACGCGTAGGCGATGCGCCAGGCGCGCATCATGCACGATTTGAGGTGACATCCGACGACGGTACACGTACCTACACGTTCGAGGCACGTGAGCTTGCGCTGCGTCACTGGAGCATCCGCCCTGAGTCGATCGAATGCACCTGCAATGGCGCGCAGCAGCCACTTGATGCCCTCGCCTTCATCCTCGACGTCAAGAACCGCCTCGGCATCAAAGAAGAGATGCTCCCTATCTATCTCGATGAGATCAGCAGCACGCTCTATGGCGCCGCATACAAAATGGTGAAAGAAGGCCCCGATACGCGGGATCTTCTGAATGCCGACTTTCAGGACTTCGAGACCGCGATGAGCGAAGGCCATCCAGGATTCGTTGCCAACAATGGACGCCTTGGCTTCGATGCGGGCGACTATCGTGCGTTTTCACCTGAATCGGGATCGCCGATACAGATCGTGTGGCTTGCCGTTCACAAAGACAACGCCGCGTTTCATGCGTCCGAAGACCTCGATTACTCGCGACTGATGAACGAAGAGCTCGGGCAAGCTGCCATCCAGCGCTTCCGAGAAATCGTCGAAGCGCACGGCTGTCGGTTCGATGACTACCATCTGATGCCGGCCCATCCGTGGCAGTGGTTCAACAAACTCTCTATTGCATTCGCCTCTTACGTCGCGACGAATCGCATTATCTGTGTGGGATACGGGGACGATCGCTATATCGCGCAACAGTCCATCCGTACCTTCTTCAACGCTAGCGATAACACAAAGCGCTATGTGAAGACCTCACTCTCCATCCTGAACATGGGCTTCATGCGGGGCTTATCGCCCTATTACATGTCAGGGACGCCGGCGATCAACGACTACATAAAGGGACTGGTTGAAAGCGACCCCTATCTATCAGGGAAGGGCTTCACGATTCTTCGCGAAGTTGCTTCGCTGGGGTTCCGCAACCACTATTATGAAGCCGCTGTCCAGGTGGATAGTCCCTACAAGAAGATGTTCTCGGCACTCTGGCGGGAAAATCCACTCACGCAACTTCGCAAAGGACAGCGGCTGATGACGATGGCGGCGTTATTGCACACCGATCGCAACGGTTGCGCGCTGTTACCCGCACTCATCGCGTCCTCCAAACTCACGACCGTATCCTGGTTAGAACGCTATATGGATGCGTATCTGGCCCCCCTGCTGCATTGCTTCTATCAGTATGACCTCGTGTTCATGCCACACGGCGAAAACCTGATCCTCGTGATGGAAGACGGCGTTCCGGTCCGCGCCATCATGAAAGACATTGCGGAGGAATCCGCCATCCTCAATAAAGATGCAACGCTTCCTGAGAACGTGAAACGCCTCGCTGTCGACGTCCCCGAAAACGTGAAGCTGCTTGCTATTTTCATTGATGTATTCGATGGTTTCTTCCGCTACGTCAATCAGATCCTCGTCGAGCACGGCTGTTGCACTGAGGATCAGTACTGGGACACCGTCGCCGGATGCATCGCACGCCACCAGGCGGCCCACCCGCAACTGGCGAGCAAATATGCCCAATACGACATTTTCGCGCCAGCGTTTCTGCACTCTTGCCTGAACCGTCTGCAACTCGCGAACAATCTGCAGATGGTCAACCTGACCGACCCCGCCAAAAATCTGAAGATGGCAGGCAATCTGCGCAACCCCCTTGCCGGACGGCGCCCGGTGACAGGACAGGCGAAAACAGCACAGACAGCAGATACGCAAGCGCATGCGTTAGAGAGCGAGGCGTAAGCATGCCGCCAATTCGCACACTGGAGGATCTGCTTTGCCTCACGACAGATACGGTGCCGGGACTGCGTGCTGCTGTGATGGCCCCGCGTTCTTGTCGTCCTCCGGGTGCGGATTGGCGTGACCTGCGAGTACGCGTGTCTGAAGCGCCGACGACGCAAGCGCTCGGAGAAAGGACCGCAGAAGCGATCGCAGAGACGCAGATGTACACGCGTCCCGCTCGCTGCGATGCCAATCGCGCGGCCATCGACGCCTTGCTCGATTACTGGAGGTCGGCCTATCCGGAAGCGGGACGCGCGTATTGGTCATTGCGCTGCTGGGGCATTCTGATATGGCAACCGATCTATCTCAGCGTCATTTCCGTGCACGCCGCACAGCGCGTCTTATCGTTGGACAGCTTCGCGCAGTCTATCGACAACGGCTGGACGGGCACGCTCCGCATTGCCGATCATGTCCCCCAGCACGCCGACACATCTCGCGCGATCACGTTGGCCGCACTGCAGGTCCAAGCCTGTTGCGAGCAAATATTCGCGGAGTTGTCGACCGTCATCCGCACCAATACGCACGCCGCGCGCTGCATGCAGGCAGATTGCGCGCTCGCGGCGCTGCTTGCCGTCCAGACCCGAGATCCCGGTTTGACGAACCCGCAGTGCGAGGCGATGGGACAGCAGTGGCTTGCCGCGCTTTCGCTCGCGGGCCGTGGCGGCTTCTTTGCCTACACGTGCACGGACGGTTCGAATGCACTCGCACTCGAGCGTCAAACGTGCTGTTACCACTACCGACGACACGATGGCGAACTGTGCGCCACCTGTCCACGTCTAGACAAGCACGAACGCACCGCGCGACTCAATGCGACGCGAGATGCCGCTCAGCGCGCCTGAACGCACGGCGGTCCGATCGAATAGGATAAAAGACAGATGAACGACATCAGCAAGATGCGGTATCTCTCCTCGCTGGATGAAGGGACCGGAACCGCACTACAGCTGCCGGCAGGCGCTTATTTCGACCAAGCACTGTTCGAGCGCGAAATGACCGAGATATTCGGCAATGCCGCACTTTATGTGGGCAATGAGCAATCGGTACCCGAGCCGGGCGACTGGCATCGGCTGCCGCAAGACGAAGGCGGACGCGTGTTGATGCGCAACGACAGTGGCGTACAGTTGCTTTCCAATGTCTGCCGACACAGACAGGCATTGATGCTAGGAGGCACCACGGGCGACGTGACGGGCGCTGCGCCCGCACGTGGCAACCTCGCATCGACGGGCGGCAATATCGTGTGCCCCCTGCATCGCTGGACCTACGATGGCAAGGGCGAGCTGATCGGTGCGCCGGAGTTCGAGCGCAAGCCGTGCCGTCATCTCCAACACTTCGCATTGAAGCATTGCCATGGGCTCCTCTATGAGGGGCCGCGCGATCCGGCGCACGACATGGCCAGTGTGTTCGCACGGCCAGAATTCAGCTTCTCAGGATATGTACTCGATCACACGGCAACGCATACCTGCCATTACAACTGGAAGACGTTCATTGAAGTCTATCTCGAGGACTATCACGTCGCGCCGTTCCACCCCGGACTGGGCAAATTTGTAAGCTGCGGGGATCTCGACTGGGAATTTGCCGACACATACAGCCTGCAGCGAGTCGGGGTGCATAACGCGCTCGCGCAACCCGGCTCAGAAATCTATCAGGCATGGCACGACCGGCTGCTCGAGTATCGTGGCGGCGAGGCACCCGCTTTCGGCGCTATCTGGTTAGCGTATTTTCCAACGCATATGATCGAGCTTTACCCGCACGTCATCGTGGTATCGACCCTTTATCCGAAGGGACCGCAGGAAACGATGAACGTCGTCGAGTTTTACTATCCCGAGGACATTGCCGCATTCGAGCGCGAATTCGTCGAAGCACAGCGAGCCGCTTACCTGGAGACGATGATCGAAGACGACGAAATCGCCGAGCGCATGGACGCTGGCCGCCTGCGCCTGCACAAACGCGGCGTCAGCGATGCCGGGCCGTATCAATCGCCGCTAGAAGACGGCATGCGCCACTTCCACGGGTGGTATCGACGGGTATTGAAGGACATACCGGAGGGGTTTGACTGAAAGAGACCGGACGTCTGGAGAGGGCCGCTGTCATCTGCTCGTCATCCTTCCAATCGATGCCGTATGCCGATACGATCCCGGATATCATGAGACTTTGCCCCCTTCACGCCACTGCGGCCGGCGTCTCGCCCCTTATTTAGCGCCAATATGGTCAAAAAAACCTCTCCCGAACAGCGCCGTGAATTAGGCGATTTTCTCTCCAGTCGGCGCGCACGCTTGCAACCCAAGGCTTTCGGCCTACCGGAAGGGCCGCGCCGCACGCCTGGCTTGAGACGAGAGGAAGTGGCGGTACTCGCAGGGGTCAGTGTCAGTTGGTACACGTGGCTGGAGCAAGGGCGGGACATCCAACCCTCCGCTGAGGCGCTCCAACGCATTGCCAAAGTTCTAAAGCTCGACCGGGTCGAGTCGTCCCATCTCTTTGCCCTGTCTTCCCGCGAAGCACCCACCCCCATTACCGACGGAGAGGTCAGTAGTGGCTTGGAGATGCTCGTTCGCGCCATTAATCCGATCCCGGCCTACGTGCGCAACACGCGGCTTGACATACTGGCCTGGAACGATGCGATCGCCGAGCTCTTCGTCGACTATGGCTCGCTGCAGCCCCACGAACGCAATACCCTGCGGCTGCTGTTCGTGTATCGCCCCTATCGCACTTTGATTCTGGATTGGGAACAGATGGCGCGCGGTATGATATCAACCTTTCGCGCAGCTCGCGCCCACGCGCAGGACAAAGCGCCTTTCGATCGCCTCGTCGACGAGCTGTCGGAGCAAAGCGCCGAATTCCGTGAATGGTGGCAAGACACCGATGTAAAAGGCTTCGACGAAGGCAGCAAACGCCTGCAACACCCGACGTCTGGTCATATATCGTTCACGTATGTCGCGTTGACGCCCGAAGGACGCCCTGATCTCTCGCTCGTCACGTATATCCCGAAACCCGCTGCCTATGACCCGCAGTCATAGGATAACAACACGCCTTCTTCGCTGAATCCGATTTGCCTACACTGACTTCATCGCAGCATCACTCGCTGCTTTCAACCGTCATGGAGGCAATAACGATGTCGAACGCCAATACCCCGTCGATCGCCCACGCAGCAAGCGGCGCTGACACAGCCAATGCAGTCAATGCCACGAATGTCGCGAACGTCGCCACATCGCGCAATCCGGCGACCGGCGAATGGATCGCCACCTATCCGTTCCAAACGGCAGACGACGTAGAACGCTTGCTCGACGATAACGCGGCGGCCTTCCGTCTGTGGCGTGCGACGCCGATGCGGGAACGGGTGTCCGCCTATGAACGCCTTGCTGCCGAATTGCGCGCCCGTTCGGAAACCTTGGCGGCGCTCATCACCGCAGAGATGGGCAAGACCATTGGCGCAGCGCATGCGGAAATCGAGAAATGCGCGGCCACGATCGACTGGATTGCCGAGCATGGCCCGGCCATCATCGCCGACGAGCCGGTCTCGGTGGAGGGAGACGATCAAGTGCATGTGTCGTATCTTCCGATCGGCACCGTGCTGGCCGTGATGCCGTGGAATTTCCCGTTTTGGCAGGTCATCCGCGCATCCGGGCCGATCATGCTGTCGGGCAACGGCTTTTTGCTGAAGCACGCGCCCAACGTGATGGGCGCAGCGTATGCGTTGCAGGAAGTCTATGAAGCCGCCGGCTTTCCGAAGGGATTGTTCGCCAATCTCAATACCGACAACGACACGGTCGCCCGCGCCATCGCAGATGATCGTGTCGCCGCAGTCACCCTGACGGGCAGCATGCGCGCCGGTTCCGCCGTCGCCGCCACGGCAGGCAAGGCGCTTAAGAAGAGCCTGTTGGAACTGGGCGGTGCCGACGCCTTTATCGTTCTGGCCGATGCGAATATCGATCTGGCCGTCAAAGCCGCCGTCGCAGCGCGTTTTCAAAATGCGGGACAGGTTTGCCTGGCCGCCAAGCGCTTCATCCTGGAAAAGCCGATCGCCGAAGCCTTTACGCGCAAGTTCGTCGCGGCGGTCAAGCAGGTCACGGTCGGCGATCCGTTGGATCCCCAAAACGTCATCGGGCCGATGGCTCGTCACGACCTGCGAGACGAACTCCATCGCCAAGTCGAGAGGACGATCGAGGCGGGGGCCACGCTTTTGCTGGGCGGCCACAAGATCGAAGGCGCCGGTAACTACTACGAACCGACGATCCTCGCCGACGTCACCCCAGGCATGGCTGCTTTCGACGAGGAAACGTTCGGCCCGGTCGCGGCTATCACGGTTGCCGACAATGCAGAACAGGCGATTCAACTGGCCAATACGAGCGACTATGGCCTGGGCGGAAGCTTATGGACAACTGATGTGGCGCGTGCACAGCGCATTGCGCGCCGTCTGGAAACCGGTGGCGTGTTCATCAATGGCTACCCCGCATCGAACGCACGTATTCCGGTGGGCGGCGTGAAGAAAAGCGGTTACGGGCGCGAGCTGTCGCACTTCGGCTTGCGTGAGTTCACGAATGCCCAAGCAGTCTGGGCGAAGACCGTCGGCTGACCGGTACTGCACGTCGTTCCGCGCGCTAGCCGATACGCTAGGTGCTTAGCCAATTGGGTTCCCGGGCGAACGCGACGAATGAATGGAGATAATCGATTGTCGCGTCGCCTTCCCGGATGCCCAGGAAAATCTGCTTGGCAATGCCATGCTTGCCGAGCGGCAAACTCACCAGCGGCATACGGTCGGCATATTCCTCTGCAAGCCATCTCGGCACCGCCGCTACGCCGCGATGGCTTGCCGCCATCTGCATCATGATGTCGGTCGTTTCGATCGTCTTGTGGCGGCGCGGCATGATGTTCGCCGGCCGCAAAAACTGGTTGTAGATGTCGAGCCGATCGGTCTCCACGGGATAGGTGATCCGCAATGTGGTTTCGCCAGCACGGTGCATGGAAACGATATCGCGGTCGCAGCGCAACGCGACAAACTCGCGCTCGTTCTCGATGTCGCGCACGACGTGTGGGGCGACGCTTGATGGTGCGATAGAACGCGCGCTTCAGCGGCAGCAACGCCGGTTCCGACTCAATGCTGCCTAGCTGCTACAGCGTCGTTGAAGCCATTGAACTGCTGCCGATACTTCTCCTGCCCTTGCTCCGCAGCAAATCGTAATGGATAGACACGCTTGACCAGTATCTCCTGCTGGTCTTCCTGAGTGGCCAGCAGATCCATCACCTCTGTGATGAATTCGGTCAGCGGCATCGCATCGGGATCGCTCGCCTGGTGCGCGCCCATCAATTCCGTCTGCACGTAAGGCGGCACGATCTCGATCACATCGACATTCGTCTCACGCAACTGGTATCTGAGCGCATCGCCGAACGCATGCATCGCCGCCTTCGTCGCGCAATAGGTCGGCGTCGCGGCCATGGTCAAAAAGGCAAGGCCCGAGGTGACGGTCATGATCGTCGATTTCGGCTGCTTTTTAAGATGCGGCAGCAACGCTGCGGTCAACTGAATGGGTGCCAATAGATTGGTGTGAATCGTCTCGCTAGCGATCTGCGTATCGACGGTGTCAGCGCGCCAATCCTCCGGCTTCATGATGCCCGCATTGTTGATCAATATGTTCAGGGTCGGATTATCGCGGGTGACATGCTCGACGAATTGCGTCATGGCGGCGGGATCTTGAACGTCGAGTGTCGCGGTCTTCATCCCTGGATTCGCATTTGCGACGGACGCAAGCACATCGGCGCGTCGTCCGGCGATGATGACTTGATTCCCCGCACGATGAAACGCCTCGGCCAATGCGCGACCGATGCCCGAACCACCGCCCGTGATCAGAATGGTGTTGTGTGTCATTTGCATGATGTCGCTCCGAATAGATCATCAAAGGATCAGGCCATCACATTACCCGAAAAAAACGTCGATGAACAACTGCGCTTTCCAATCACGATTGAGCGGACGAAAACCCGCAATGAAATGAAGTCATTCGAACAAAAAAATAGTGTGGCCGCTGCCAAGACGCTCCGCGCGACCTTCTGACTGCCGCGTGGCGCGTGTCACCGCGCTATCGACAGCAGCGGTTCACCGACATTGATCGTCGTACCTACGCGGCAGTAAATCGCCCGGATCACGCCATCGCGGGGCGCCACGATCGGAAATTCCATTTTCATCGCCTCGACGATCAACAGCGTGTCCCCGGCTTTGACGTCCGCGCCAGCCTCCACCACCAGCTTCCAGACATTTCCGGCTATATCGGATGAGACGGTGTCGCCGAAGGCAGAAAAGTTGATAGCGGCTGCATCCGGAACCAAGTCGCCATCGGCGTCTGCGGTCGCCTCATCAAGCGCTTCGACGGACATGCCATGTGCCTCTGCTTCCTCCGCTTCCTCTGCTTCCGCGCTCCAGTGCGCCACCTCGGTATCAAACGCCACCTTTTGCTGCGCCTGGAATGCGACTAGCTCGGGTTCGATTCGCTGCAGGAAGGCGTTGTATTCGCCAAGATCGAAGACCGCTTCCTCGATGCGCACCGCTTGCCGGCCTTCTCGGAAGTCTTCGCGGATGACATCCAGCTCCGCTCCCGTCACCGGGTAATAACGTACCTGATCGAAGAAACGCAACAACCACGGCTTGCCATCGACGAAGACCTGATTCTTCAGGAACTTGTTCCAGATCGGCACGGTCCGGCCCACCAGTTGATAACCGCCAGGCGAATCCATCCCATAGATGCACATATAAACGCCGCCGATGCCGACCGTGCCTTCCGCCGTATAAGTGCGTGCCGGGTTGTATTTAGAGGTCAGCAGGCGGTGCCGCGGATCCACCGGGACCGCGCAAGGTGCGCCCAGATACACGTCGCCCAGCCCGAGGACCATATAGCTTGCCTCGAAGATCGTGTCGCGCACGATGTCGTTCGTCGCGAGACCGTTGATACGGCGAATGAACTCGGTATTGCTCGGCAGCCACGGGGCGGTATTGCGAACCGATCGCCGGTATCGGGCGACGGCGTCGAGCGTTGCCGCATCCTCATAGGCCATCGGCAAATAAACGACGCGACTGGCGACCCGCATCTTCTCGATGTCGGTCAATTCGGCGTCGCAGTTCGCCAGCGCCGCAACGAGCGCTGCCTGACCGATGACGCGGCTGTCGTAATGCACCTGTACCGAGCGCACGCCCGGGGACAGTTCGAGAATGCCGGGAACCTTGCGCGCTTGCAACGCTTCCATCAATGCATGAATGCGGAAGCGCAGATTCAGATCGAGGATATTCTCGCCGTACTCCACGAGAATGTACTTGTCACCGGCCTGGCGGAACACTGCCTTCGGACGGGCACCGACGCCATCGTGTCGTTCCAGCGCTTCGACCTGATGCAATACCGGGGTGCCGCGCTGAGTCGTGACGAGATCAGCGATCGGCGTCAGCAGGGAACGTGCGACGAATGCGGGCGCTTTGTCCCACTCGTCGATCCAATGGTCCTGTGCTTTTTCCTGCGCCAGCGCGTCGGCGAAGCTGATCTGATGAAAGCGTATCCGATCACCGGGGCGTACCTGTCCGACCTTCCATAATTCCGCCTTGGCAATCGTGGCAATACAGACGAAGCCGCCCAGACTGGGGCCGTCGCGCGTCAGAATGACCGGCATATCGCCGGTGAAATTGATGCTGCCGATCGCATAGGCGCAATCGTGTACATTCGACGGATGCAGGCCGGCCTCGCCCCCATCGGATCGCGCCCATTCCGGCTTGGGGCCATTCAGGCGAATGCCGAGGCGATTCGAGTGGTAATGCACTTCCCATGCGGTGGAGAAGAACATGTGGATCGATGCCGGGACGAAGAAGTCAGACGCGCCATGCGGCCCATACAGCACGCCGATCTGCCACTCGCGGCTTGCACCGGCGAATGGCGGAACACATGCCGGCGGCAGCGCCACCGCATCGAATCTCGCC
>CAWUJR010000001.1:0-45464 GCA_963922375.1 uncultured Robbsia sp. | reverse complement strand
CGACGATGGCAAAAAGCAACCCTACCTTCTCCGGCCGCGCGACGGCGCCCCACTTTTCCTTGCCGGCCTATGCAGCATTGATGAGGGAGGCGAGTCCGGACCGCGCCCCGACGGCGGCATGGTCGACGGTATGGTGATCGTAACTGACAAGTCAGACGCCGGCATGGTCGACATCCACGATCGCAGACCGGTAGCGCTACCTTGGAAAGACGCCGTGCTGTGGCTCGATACCGATACGCCAGTCGAGCTCGCCACGCAGATCGCTCAGGACGGCGCACGTCCAATTGATGAGTTTGAATGGTTTGAGGTCAGCCGAGAAGTGAACGATGCGCGCCACGAAGGACCGCAGTTAGTCGAACCGGTGGCACAGCCGCATTCTCGTTGACACGTGACCCGTGACCCCGTGCGCGATACACGGCGTACATGATCTTATCGGGCAAATGCACTGGCACCCACCAACTCTTCGAAACCTGCCGATGCCGCGAGTTTGCGACGGTTGCCTCGGTGGCGTATCGGAAACTCAAGATGCTGGATGCTGCGCACGATGTCCGCGACTTACGGATTCCTCCCACGTTATTGATGCTGGTGTGCATGAGCAAGTCGTGAAAATACCATCTTGTCATACCCGCAAGGGGAATCGACGAGATGGTATTGATCATGAGCATGGAAGACTTGGCCCAGGAAATCGAAGCGGCAGATTGGGCTCGTAATAACCGCCCTCGCACGCCCCAGCCGACGTTCGAACCGACTGACGCGGGCTACGGCCCTGCGGAGTGCGCCGATTGCGATGCGGATATGCCAGTGGAGCGTCGCGCGATGGGTAAAGCGCTCTGCACTGGTTGCCAGGCAGCGTCAGAAGCCCGTACCCGACAATTTCGTCGACGCTGACGTTGCCGACGCTCCGGCCGCGGCGGCGGCTGGAAGCGCAGCGCACCCGGAGACGATTGTCTCGAGCTGGGCGATGTAATCGCCCTTTTCGATGTGGTCCGCCCACGTCTTATCAAACACCTGAGCCCCGGAACCCGTGAGCAAGTCACGGTCTGACACTGCAGCCGGCGGCACGGGTCGATTCTTCACACACGGGACAGGCGTCTGGATTTTCACGTCGACGGTTTTTACGTCCATCACCGGGGGTGCCGGCGGCGCGGCGGCGAGCTCACCACATGCGGACAAGCAATTGGTGAGCGCGAGGCTACAGGCCAGCGCGAATAGCAGAGATTTCATCTTCACAACTCCGATCAGCGTTTTTCGGGTCCGCGGCGCGTGCGCGGAGCTTTGTAATTTCGTCGACGTTCGATTTTTGCGATGACTGCAGCGTCGCCAAAGCGATGGACATGGCGCCGAGCGCCGACTGCGACTCTTGTGCGACGAGCGTGTTCGCCGCTGATTGCAACGCGATCTTTGCAGCGAGGTTGAAGTTGCTCGAGCTCAACGTCTGGTTCTGCGCAAGGACCGTGGTGTATTGGCCTGTCAATTTATCTAGCCTTTGCTGTGCAGCGAGGAGTTGCGTATGCACCTCTCGATATCGCCACCAAAGACCTCCGACACACACCAACAGGAGCACACCGACCGCCGCAATCAAAAAAACTTTCCAGTACTTCACCGCCGAAGCGGCACCGCCCACCAGGCGCAGCGCGACGAACAGCACTCCGCCGCCCCCGCCGAAGACCGCCGACAGAATGCCGACGTGCTCCAATAGAAACTTCGCGAAACCCAGCAACAATGTGAACATCAACTTCCTCCTCTCAAGTGTCAGTCTTGGCTTTCATCGCAATGCCGCCGCCCGCGGCCGCGAGCCCCGATGCGATCGCACAGAAGGCGGCGCCAAATTGCACTGGGTCCCAATGCCCGTCGTGAATAACGGACCAGACCGTGCAGCCGACGAACGTAGGAATGCCACCAACTGACAACGCCGCGATGCCGACGCGCACGGGGCAGTACGATCGCCCGTTGTTTTCGGTCAGGCAGTCTTTGATAAGCCGCCGGCATGCGCGGAACATCAGGCGGCGTCCGGGGTGGCGAACAGAGCCGCCTCGTTGGCTCTGCGTGTCACTAGGCCGCGTAGCACTATCCCGCCGGCGATATTCCAGCGTGCGAACTCCTGACCGGCCTCGGAGGTATCTCCGGAGTTAAGCTTGCGCAGGAGGGTCGAGCCGACGAATGCGGCCGCGCCAACGTTGAAAACGAAGTCGCACAGCGCGACGAATTCGTTAAAGGTGATCGAGACTTTTACCGCCGAACGGACGGTCGTTTGCGCCGAAGCCATGTCTGCCAGGAGCTGCGTGTCTGCCTGCGCTTGTGTCCAAGCCAGGCCGTAATGCACGGCAGAGCCGGTGTGACCCCAGCCGATCGTCCAGGGGGCACCCGAGAGCGCCAGAAGCGACGCGTCGATCGGGTTTCCGCGTAGGACGCCTTGCCACTTTCCTTGCTGGATAAGCGTTTTTGCCAGTGGGGACGCCGGATCCGGATAGGCATTCAGGACGCATTGCTCGGACTTCTCTGTCAGCGAAAGATCGTCGAGTGTCAGGTTGTAGTCGTTCATCACTTGTCCGCCTTGCCGTCGATGCGCCGGGACAGTTCGACGAATGCGTCCCGCGTTTCCTTCGAACTGGAATTTACGGCGTCGATTAGACGTTGAATGGTGGTGTCCAAATTGGCGATGGCTTTCGTCATGCCTGCTTCGGTTACGTACGTTTCGGCCACATGCGTCTTATATGCTGCGAGCTGAGCCAGCGCATCGCGAGCATCTTGTCGGACCGCGCGTACGATGAACCAAAGGACGGCCGCGAAGCCCGTAAGACCCAAGCACGCGAATTCGCTGAGGGTCTGAAAAACGTCCGATGAATTCATGTCCTATCTCGTAGATGCCCGGCGGCTTGCCGTGGCTTAGGAGAATTGTGTTGTCACGACTGAACGAAAAAAGCCGCTTGGAAAAGCGGCCTTTTTTAGGGAGGGAGTGCTGGCTATGCAGCGATTTGCAAGTCTAGAGATCCCACATATCGGATCAGACTGGCCATGCTATTCGGATCTTCGCGCCACGCGCCTTCATATCCGATCGATAGCAGGCAGGCTTCGGAGCAAAAGTATTTGTCCTTCGACTCGAATGCCGCTGGTTCGACGATGAAATGGAAAAGCCCGAGATAGTCGTAGGATTTGCCGACACGCGCCTCGAACCAGGCACGAGCTGCGACCGCGTCTCCGGGCCCGTCGAATATGTCCCAGTCGCTTGCGGGAAGCCTCTGCCCGGAGGCGATACGCACACCGACACCAGGAACGGAAGACGCGATCGTATAGGTGCCTCCCTCCTCTGCCTCGAGGATCACCTCGACGTGGGCGTATGGGCCATGCATCCAGAAGCGAATGAGCTTGTCGAAAAAGCTGCCAGGCGCTTTGTAAAAGGCGAATTTCATGACCAGGTTATCGCCTCCACATCAGCGACCGTCGTCGCAGCGGCAATCTGCGCGGCCAGCGTGGCGTTCTTGGTCCGATAGGCCATGATCACGGCTTTGATGTCTCGGCCAGCCTGGACGATCTGCGCCGCGCTGTGTGAAGCCCACGCCCACGTACCGGAGCTGTCTTCACACCAGAACATGGTCGACCACAGCTGCCATTGCGCGGTACCATCATCAATAATTGTGGTGGTTGACGTGGGCAGGCTCGGCGCCGTCGTTCCCGTCGTTCCTCCTACCACACACAGGCATGGAACGTCGGATATCACGTTGATCGCTCCCGCATCCACAGCGGTCGAACCTGACCATACAGGATCAGCTTTTGCGCACAGTGCATCCGTGACAGAAGCATCCAGGTTCTGCTGGTCGGTTAACGCTGACGGGTAGGTGTGCGCTGTTCCGAGTGCTGCTGAAGATATTCCTGCAGTGATCGCGGCTTCGCAGGCAGCAGAGACGGTTGCGGTTTGCACTTCCTGCGCCCCAGTGAGCGTGGATGCTGGGTTCACAAATGCTAGGTACCGTGGGTCCGAGTCTTCGATCGTCCCCTGATACGGATAACCCGTTTTGTCTTGTGCACAACTGAAAAGGGTGGAAACCGTCGTTTCCGTGGAGTCTGTGTAGGCAACGTAAATCAAAATGAATACCCCGATATCGTAAGGTAGAAGTACGACAGGTTCGATGAGGTCGCCCACCAGTAGACCGTCTGAGCGGTCAAGATCGGCACGTGAAAATTTCCTCCACCAGAGGTGTTTGCCGTACCGTTTTCACTGCTCTGCCATCCGATTCCGGTAGATGAGGCAGCAACAGCCCATTGCACGAGCGCAGCGGTAGTAAGGCCAGCTTGCCCATACCCGTAGCAACTCTTTGCATTCATAGGTACAGCGCCCGCGATGCTCACCGCGACGTATGAACCAGATGAGGAAGACGCAGAGAGGGCAGTAAGCTGTGGGATATTCAGGGCGCGACCAGTCTGGTACCCCGGGGAAAATTGACTTGAGGAATTCGTCGGCCAGACGCCAATCAACGCACTGGCTGTGTAACCCGCAGGCATTGTCGCTGCACAGATCTCGGGTGCGATTGTACTGGTCGCATTTACACCAACGACCGTAGAAGCTTGGGTCGTCGGGTTATAGATCGCGTAGATGGCTAGGTAGCCGCTCGCTGGCATTGTTGAGCTGGATGAGATCCCACCCGCACCTGCAGCCGTGCTAACAATTGTCGCGTTGAGATTTGCAATGCAGTAGGTGATTCCGCCGAGCGAGGTTTTCACAATGACGTTGTCAGCTGTGTATGTCAGAGACGTACCAGCAGACGTCAGCGTCGCCGTAAGGTTTCGCGAATCGCCTACGCAGGCAGTGATCTGCGCTCCAACCCAAGCTGTACTAGGGATTGCTGCGCTGTTGTCGTTCACCGCGGGGGCGGTGTTGATAGTCACTACACCTGTGGACAACGCTGTGAGCAGCGATGCTAGTCGGCTGAGATTGAATGGAAGGTTCATATATCCCCAATTACCAAGTGATAGCTTGAACAGCCGCGACAGTCGTCGCGGCGGCGATTTCTGCGACGAGCGTCCCGTACTTCCCGTCGAGGGTGCTGTATGCCAGCTTCCCGGCCCGGCCAAGCGCGATGATTTGCGCGACCGTGTGCGCGGGGTAGGAAACGACGCCAGCGGCGTTTGTTGCCTTGAATGCCGTCGTCCAGATTTCCCATGCGGCAGTGCCATCCGTCACGGCTGTGCCGACCGTCGTCGGCCACGTCGGCGCCGTCGTGCCACTCGTACCGGGGGTAGTGCAGAGGTAGTACTGGCCATCGACTACAATCTCATCGTTGAGCGCCCAGTCAGCCGACGCTGCCCACTCGCTCGCCGTCAACTTGACACCGAGTCCATCCGAGTAGGAGGCGGTCAGGTTTGCGCGCGCATCAGCGTCCATCGGATAGGTGTAGGACGTGCCGAGAACGCTACTTGAAAAGCCGTCGGTACAGGCGGCGTCAAATGATGCCAGGACGCCTGCGTTCTGCACTGCTTGCGCGCCAGCGAGCGTAGACGCGGGATCAGTGAACGCAAGATAGCGCGCGTCGGTATCCTCTACCGTGCCTTGGTTCGGCCATACGGTCCCGTCTTGAGGCGCACTGAAAACGCTATCGATTGCAGTCTGCGCGGAGTCGGTGAAATTTACGTATTTAGTCACGTTAGAATTCGTACCCGCAAATGTAGATTACAAAGCTGGCTAGGGTGCCGGTGGAGGTCGCGAGGTAATAGAGCACCTGTGGGGTAATTAGACGCAGCCGCCAAGCGCATTGAGCATAATAGAGTGCCGTCTGGTACACATTGCCGATACCGGACGCGGTGGCTGCAAGGGCCTGAGTTACGTTCGACGAAGTAGCCGCTGCCGTAGCTGAATAATCACCGAACCCGAATTTCGCATTTATCGGAGCAGCTGAAGCGAGCGATACCGCCGTTAGCGACGAAGCAGACGTGGATGTATTAATAACGGCCGACCGGCCGGTCGTAACTACCCTTCCGGCCTGATCCGCAATATTGAAATAAGAATCGGATGTCGTGGGCCAGACACCGATTAGCGCGCTCGCGGTGTAATCAGCCGGCATCGTTGCAGCGCAGATTTCGGGCGCCTTTGCACTTGTTGCGTTCACACCGAGCAATGCAGCCGTAGCCGTCGTCGGGTTGTAGATCGCGTAAATTGCAAGGAATCCACTCGCGGGCATGGTCGAGCTAGAAGAAATTCCGCCTGCGCCCGTCGCTGTGCTTAAAATCTTCGCATTCAGACTGGGGATGCAATACGTCAGGCCATTTAGCGCAGTTTTGACGATCAGATTGTCTGCGGTGTACGTTAGCGACGTGCCTGCAGTTAAGAGCGTCGCGGAGAGATTGCGCGCATCACCTACATTTCCAACGACCTGCTGCAACTGCGCAGCATGGTTTGCTGCTGTCGGAGTTGCTACTTGCAACGGGCCTGCTGTATTCGTTTTCAGGATCCAGACAGAGGTGTTCGCGTTGAAGGCTGCTTCATAATAGCCCCCAGCGACTATCTCCCCTGCAGCCAATGCGGCAAGTGCAGCACCTTGGATAGCGTATGCGTTCGAGCTGTTGACCGAGAGGGTGCTGGCCCCAGTGTTGGTGGTGGCGGCACGCCAACGAACCACGAAGCCGTCAGGAATTGATGCAGGAGCCGGCGTCAACGTGACTGAGTAAGCGGTCGCAGTGCCCGCGTCGGTACCAAACGTCGCTGTTTGCGAATAAAGTGAGCTTGCCTGGGTCGTCGTAAGTGCGTTCGCGACAGTGAAAGACGCGAAGGCGATGACGACTACCTCGTCTCCTGCGAGTAGCCCGGTCGACATGACGACGTTGGCGCCGTCAGTTGCCGTGTACGCTGACTGCACGGCACCATTTACCATCACCAGGACGTTTCCCGGCGTGTAGGAAACGGCAAAGTCGGTCTGCCCAGCAGTGGCGGTGAACGCGGTCTTCGTAAACGAGCTGTTCGCGGCGGCGCCGGCCAAAATAACGTTCGTGCTATCGCAATAGGCAACGACAGACTGGCCGGACGGGACGAGCGCCGTCGAGCCGCCGCCAGCGGAGGCGAGATACAGCGAATACGCGCCCGTGGTGTTGTTTGCGATGACGTAGGTGCCACCCTGCGCGGGCACGATGACATCGATGGATCCGGTTAGCACCCCCGTCAGGAGAATGATGCCGACGCCGTACTGTGCCGCCGTGAGAGTCACGTTGGTGTTGCCACCAACAGGCACCGTCACGACGCCGCTTTTCAGCGAATACGCGAATGCGGTCGTCGCGATCGCGGTCGACTGATCTCCCACCGCAGCGGTCGGGGCCGTCGGCGAGCCGGTGAGCGCCACGCTCGGGAAGTCGGTCAGGGATGCAAGGACGTTCGTGCCGTCACACCAAACCGATCGGATTTTTCCTTGCGCTACGGCGACGCCGGTGCCCGACGCGGTTTTAACCGTGAGCGTGTAGGCGCCAGTGGTCGAGTTCTGAACGATCCAGCGCTTCGCTGTCGCAGGAACGATCACGGCAATACTCGCCGTCAGCGCACCGGTGAAGATGAGCGTCCCATTTCCCGCTTGGATAGCGGTCAAAGTGACGTTAGCCGCGCCGGCGACGCTCAGTGTGAGCACGCCATAGACGGTGTTCTGAACGAAGGCCGTTGTGGATACGGTTGTCGAATTGTCACCGCGCGCGGGAGTCGGTGCTTTAACCGTACCGGTGAACGTCGGACTATTGAGTGGAGCGACGGTAGACGGAATCGTCGTGCCGTCGATCAGCTCGTTGAGTTGCGCGTAGAGCCAGCCCGTACGATTCGCGAGTTGCAACAGCGGCGAATTGGAAATGCCGCCCTCGCCGCCCTCGACCGGATCGTCGGTGGCTATCTCATAAATGGTGTCTTCCCAGACACCGGTTTCCGGTTGTGTCGCCAATTTGAACCCCCATTCGATAAGGGCAGATTGGCGTCACGACTCAAAACTCGATAATCCACGTCCCAGAAAGACTGAGGTCGCTCTCTTTCGGCAACGCGGCGGCGCGCACCTTCCGGGCATAGAGTGAGCCGCCGCCGGTGAGCAATCCGAATTCCCCTATGGCGATACCGTTCGCTTCCGTGGATAACAAGGAAAATGCAAAGCAAACCTCGTTCGTAGCTGGATAAGTCACCCCGTCTACGGCCTTGGTGAAGGCTCCTGTCAGCGTCGTGTTGCCGGCTGCCGGCGTGGTCAAGTTCGTGCCGAATCCGATGGTGGTAACGCTGTTATTGGTCACTGCTCCGCCAAGCAACTGGGCGTGCAGGTACTTCGATACGTCAACGATCAGATTCTCTTCGTCGATGACCTCGATCAGTTGACCGGATCGACGAATTTCAAGATGAAAACGGCCGCGCTTCGGACGGTTCCCGGTGTCTTTCAGATGCAACATGAATGGCCTCCCAATGGGTGAAATCACCCGATTGAGGCTCGCGTCACGACAGCGCGGGCAGGCGATTTGCGCTCCACCGGCGCGGAAATCGCAATGAGTAGTGGCGCGCTATGACATAGCGACCGTTTCCGTCTCTCCGGCCGTCAGGACTTCCGTGGAGGAGGACGCGCCGCGATAGGTGATCAGACCGTTGTAGCTACGAAGGCCGCTGTGGGTGAAATTCGAGGTGATGACGAGCTCTGCGCCATCCTCGGGTGGCGTGAGGGAATCCGACATTTGCGCGACCGCAAGCGCCATGGGCGGCGTGGTATCGGTCGGCGCGCTTGCCTGATCCGTCCAGGCAGCCTGGAGGGCCAAATCCTGACCAGCGTCGGCCTCCGTGGGCGCGGTGAAGGTATCCGTGAGAGCAGAGCCTGTGAGCGACAGGGAGCGCATATGGGTGCCGGCCGCTCGTAGGGCGTTGACCAGCGCTGTGACCACAGCTTGAAACTGGGCCACCGATCCACCGTTGATTAAGTCGTACGCGTAATCAACGTCGAACAGTCCGTAGACGTTCGTGCTCACCGCGTCGTGCTTGATGGAGCCGTCGTATTCGTGCTGCGAATTGTAGACATTTCCGGTAACGCCTCGGGTGACGACGTCTGTAACGGTCGCGGTCTGCCCTGTCCATTCCTCGATCGCCATCTCGATGGCGACGTTGTTCGCTGCTGGCCGGATGACGGTCGCGACGATGCGTGGCCCGTAGGAGGTGTCGGTCTCGTTCGCGTTGCGGGGGACGTTGTAGTAGGTGCCGAGCAAGTCGAGCCAGGCAGACTCGGCGGTGCCGGTTACCATCTGGGCGGGCAGCGTGTTGATCGCGTTCTGCGCAGTCTTCAACTCCGCAGCGGTCGCGTCCATATACACCCAAAGGGCGCTGGAAAACGCATAAAGGTCGCCGCCCTCAGTATCGCTCGCAGAATAGGTCCCTGTTGCGTCGAGCAGCGCCAACGCCGAGGTATTGCCGTAGTCGGCATTTAGATATGTTGTGACGTAGCCCGGCTGCGCAGCCAGATATGCGACCAAGCCAGCCATCGTGTAACCGGAGAGGTCGATAGAGAGCCCGGCGCCCTCCCCGTCTACCACTGATGTCGTCAGCGTACCGTCGGCGACCGTCCAGGTCATCGATGTGCCGCTGTACTCGATTGAAAGCGCCAGATATTGATCTGGGCTCTTGTTGAAGACGCTGTTGAGGTACCCGAGTAGCTTCGTTGTCAGCTTCAAGACGTTGCCCCCGTCGATGAAGTGGCCGTGCTGGCGTCGGTGGTCGTGCTGGTCGTCGTCGTGGCCGCGACGGCAGTCGTGGTGTCGCTGCTATTTGCTACCTGGGTGAAGGTGAGCGTGCCGGGCATGATCTTTTCGCCGACGCTAACAGCAGTGTTGTCCGTTGGGCTGGTCAGCTTGAAGTCGTAGACACCATCGACGGCCTTCGCCAGCGCGACCATTTCCGAATTGATGGCGCTGGCATTGATATCGAGATCCTGAAGGTAAGTATAGATTGCGGTCTCTACGTCCTCCATCACGGTATCGAAATCGTAGGTGTCATCGTCCTCGAGCTCGATCGTGCCGGTGACAGCGAGCGGCACTTCTGTGGCGAGATACAGCGTCACGGGCACGCCGGCGGCCTTGTAACCCGCTACTTTGGTGCCTGTGCTGTTCGTGTACCCTGCAATGACCTTAGAAGCCTGGGTCAGCAGCGCACTCGATGTCGAGCCCACTCCGTTATGGATATAGGCATTGACCTGCGCAATCGGCTGAGTGGCGTCCGTCAGGTAAGGCTCGACGACCTTGTATAGCTTCACTTGCTCGGTGACATTCCCAGCACTGTCCGAAACGGTCACGGTGGATAGGCCGTATTCGATGGCATTGACTGTCGCGCGCGAGAGCGTAACGATGTAAGAATTGAAGCGAATCAAGCGATCGGCGTCCGACTCGGCGTCACGCCCATTGACGAAAGCAGAGACGTTTGAGGCGCTGACGTAGCCATTGGGCGATGGCGTCATAGTGAACGAAGCACCTGCCGCAATGTTTGTCGTGGTGCCCGTCGTCGTTGCTGTCACGCTCACGTCAACATACGTCGCGCCGGCAGCGATCGTCGCGTCGCTTTGAGACGAGAAGACCGTACTCGTCGCGGTTGATGAGAACGTTGTCCCGGCAGAGATCAGGGTGTCGGACGATTGTGCGGTGATGGAGACACGGACCGTCCCTGACGCGCCGGCGGCCGCGATCGCAGCAAAATTGAACGAATTGAACACGGATACGGGAATGGCCGCCGTGACCATATTGAAAGCCTGTTGATACAGTTCTTCAATCTCGATTGCCGGCGCTTCGACCAGAGTCCGGGCGATCGCTCCAACGTTGAAGTCGGTCAGCGTCGTTTGGGTCGCCTTCATGCGGTTTATCATCGATGCAGCCACGGCCACAAACGATTTCAACTGAAAACTAGCCACGCGTTACCTCAAATATCTGTGCTGACGCTGGTGTCCGTGCCATCGATCGTCTCGGCTTCGACCGAGACGGAGATGGCGGTACCGGTCGCCGTTGCTGTTGCGCTCGTGATTGAGCTGATCCGAGGGTCTGCCGCCACCGGCGCCTTGGCGTATTCGGCAGCAAGGAGTGTTTTTGTCGGGCCGATAACGGCGCCGAGGATGCGCCGCACGAGCGATCCATACGTCGGGTGGTAGAGCAGCTCGCCCTGCTCTGTCTGGATGGCGTTCGTCAGCGCTTGCTTAAGATTGGCAACGCCGGAAACAACCGCAAAGTCGTTACCGCTCAAGCTTAGCCGCCCATTTGAGTCGAGCAGCAGATCCGTCCCGTAGACAGTGGTCGGATCGGCTTTGGTAGACGATGCCGTGGTGGCTGGTACGATCAGATAGTCGGCACCATTCAGGATGACGTAGTCGCTCGCCGCGCTCGCGTCGTCGGTCAGGTATGGCGGCTGCAGATTGTTGATCGCGCGGATGGTAGTCCACAGCGATGCGTCGCCAAGTTCTCGCAGTGCGAGGCGCTGCAAAGAGTCGCCGCGGTTCGTCAGAACGTACCGGTAGCCGTTCAGCGCGGTGTCGAAGGTCGTCGTCATGAAGCCACCGTAACGCCAGCGCTCACCAGGCTGAGATTCGTGCCGAGGGTCGTAGTCGACAGCGGCGACAGCACTGGATCGGAGTTATTGATGGCCTGAAGCGCCGTGGTGGCGGTCGCGGTCACCTGAATCGGAGGCGTACTCGCCGTGCCGATCACGTCTACGAAGGGATTGGTGTCCGACGTGGTGTAGGTGCTGGCCGCCTCGCCGCCGGCGGTCGACGAACAGTTGCTCGAGCCAAAGAGCGTCGTGTAATCAGGATAAGTGCTCGCGGTGGAAACCGCGTTCTTGAGGACGCAATAGACGTTCGAGAATTCGGAGGCAGTGTCCATCACTTGGGCGGCGATCGCCTGCGGCAGAGATTCGATGGTGGCCAACGTTTGCAACGCCGTCATGCCTGCGCGTGCGACCGCCTGAGCGGTGGACAGCACGCTCGAGATGATCGACGTTCCGGCATTGATTACGCTGATGACAGCGTTAAACGCGAGAGCAGCTGTGGTCAGAAAAGCCTGAACGGGGGCGACGATATTGGTCGCTACCCAGGCTGCTGCAGTGGCGATCGCACTGGTGATGGCCGTCACCGAGTTGGCAAGCGATGTGAGCCCGAGACTTTGCAACGCTGATGCGAGCGCGCTGGTCGTGGTGGTGGCCGGTACCGGCAAGCCGGTGGCTACCATCGAAATCTGGTACTGCATGAGCAGCGGCCGCGTGCGTGAGCGGCGCAATGTGAACGTCAGCGGGATAACGACGTCCGTTGTGCTGTTGAGGGTGTCAGCCAAGGTCAGCGTGACCAGATTTGGGTCTTTGCCGGCGGCACGAGCCTTGTTTCGCAGGTCGTGCCAGCTGGTATAGGTTTGCGCCTTCAGACTCGCGAAGAGGGTCATCCCGTCCGCTGCCGTCGACCCTCGCCACCCCGTCGTACCCGAAATGGTGATTTGGTCGAGGCCCGGGCCGAAGTCGTCGCACCAGGCGCCCCCAAGGGTTTGCTGCACGGTCGCTCGCGAGACCGAGGTGCGCGTAAGCTCCTCGGGTCGGATATTGAGCGTCAGGCTGTTGACCGTCGGTATCGACTGCGTGCCGTCGACCAACATAAAACTGATCGGACGGCTTGACGCCTTCTGGCTCGCCGGCGAAAACAGATTCGACAGCGGCGTGACTTCGAGGGAGGAAAGCGAGAGCGTCATGACCCAATGTTGGCGTCACGACCACCTGTGTCCGATTTGTTGATCTATACTGCGGTGCCCCTGAATTTGGGGGTCTAAAACCAAGAAAAAGAGGCCAGCATGCAGTGTCCAGCGTGTCGAAACGAACTCCTGCCGGGCGCGACCGCGTGCGGGCATTGTGGTGCACATTATTCGGCATCGCCGATGAGCGCAGTACGGCGCATGGGCGCCGTTGCCTGGCTGGCGTTTGGCGCTTTTTTGGCATGGGCGTTACCCAAGCCAGAGCTGGGATACATCATCATCGCCGTTGCTATACCAATTTTCCTATGGCCTACCGATATGCGATGGCGCAGGCGTTAGGTTGAGACTGGGCCACCCGAATTGCTGCTGCCCGATTGGACACCGCTGTGCAAGTGACCAATCTGGCTGATACTGCCTGCGACTTGATCGCCGGTGCTCGTCACGGTGCCATCGACCTCCATCGCACCGGTAAGTTTGATTGCTGCGCCGCCAGCGGAGCCCGCCTGACCGGTAGCCCCTGCTTCGAACGTCAACGCGCCTTGCACGGTGAGTGCACCGGTGCAGGTGGTCTCAGGCGAATCGATCGTGACTGTTGGACTTTTGAGCGTGCTCGAGCCCGTTGCGACCACATCGAACGTACCGGTGATCGTAGCCGTGACGTTGCCCTTTACGGTCGCGGTGACATTGCCGCCAACATCCGCGGTGACATTGGCATTGGCCTGTAACGCGACGTTGCCACT
Organism: uncultured Robbsia sp.; assembly: GCA_963922375.1. Classification (GTDB taxonomy): domain Bacteria; phylum Pseudomonadota; class Gammaproteobacteria; order Burkholderiales; family Burkholderiaceae; genus Robbsia. The sequence goes on along the minus strand of CAWUJR010000001.1, from coordinate 32,031 downwards.
CGGATCAAACTCAAGGCTTGATACGGAGGCGCCAGCGTTATAGACGCCCAAGTGCACGTAAGGCGCCGCAGTCGTATTGCGGGCGATCTTCCAGAGTTTGTCGACGTCGGTCCCTGTCAGGTCTTCGTGCGATGGGGACGACCCGATTCGCAGGTAGGTGCCTGACGGGTGGAAAAGCTCGAAATTCCCAGAGTCGTCGACCGACGTGTAGACATCAGACGCATGACGCGTTATCCGTCGGTTCTTATCGGAGAACGTCATTTGCGTTTCTTGCGGGAAAAGAAAGCCAATGCAGACCGGTACCCGATGCAAATAGCTGATGACCGCGCGCACATTTCGCGTAAAAGTGGCGGTATGTGACCAACGGGTGTCATCCAGTGGGCCACCCACGTCCGGGAGCTCGAGCGTGCCCGTTTGATCGCTGCTGGCCGCCCCCATTACCTGGACGTTAGCGAGGCGACTGCCATCGTCCGTTAAGACATCGACGGACATTCCCGAAAGGTAGGAACCAACGACGGTACCGACATCAAGATACATCAGGTGTTACTCCATGCGTTATCTGCGTAATACGGCGCTTGGGAGCCAGCAGCCGCCGTGATGCGATCGATGAATCCGGTACCGCGCTCGATCGTCACTTCCGTGAAGAAATTCCCGAACGGAATCAAGTCGTACGTCGCCTCCGTCACGTACAGGTAAGACTTCATGTTCCCGTGCGAATAACGCAGATAGGTGCCAGCGCGGATGGTTTCGTTACCCTTCAGGCGCGCGGATCCAGACTCCAGCACCACGTTGTCCTTGTTCTGGTCGTAGAGCTGCTCGCGGCGGGTGTTGATCCAATCGAGCGCTGCGCTCCGGTTCGTCGTCCGATCGGTACCGACGGGAGTGCCGTTGCCGTTATCGGTCTCGGTGATGTTTGCCTGCTGGCTGGTGTCCGTCATTCGGCGCACGCCATAAAGGTTCGGGTTCACGTTCCCATAGTTCGTCACGTACATATTCGCCTGCTCGTAGGCGAGAGCCTTCGAGAGCGATCCGTAATTGAGCAGGAAGCGCGGGCAGTCCACCCAGTAATAGTTCGCGACGTTGGCGTCGGTGCGCGCAAGCGTCATGCTCACGACGTCGCGTCGGTCGATATCGATCACCGTCGGCATGGTCGCCTCGCTCATGATCAGATCGTGTGAGACTGGGTCAATGAACGGGTTAGGACGGTAGACGGCGTAGGGGCCGGATTCCCGGTCCTCGATGAAAAATTCATTCCAGGGGCCGATGTCGCTATAGGACTTGATCAGGTCGGCGACCGTGCCGCCGTTGAATGTCCCGATACCGAACGGCGATACTTGCGCACCGGTGATCTTGATGTCCGTCGAAATGGCCATCACTGCCGCGGAGCTGGGGGAGCCTTTCTGCATGGTCTGCAGATAGGGGTTCACGACACTGTCGAAGACGGCCTGCGTGAAGTCGGCCGCGCTTTGCACGTTGGCGAATAGGCCGAACTTTGTGAAGAAAGGGAAGCTCGTGATCATTGCCGACGCGTCGGCCGGCGCGTTGGGCATCAAGAAAATCTGCAGTATTTCCAAGATTTTCCCGTAATCGTGGCCGTTCAACATGACTTGGCGCGTGGGCCGCCCATCGGCGGCCATGCCCTCCATCACCTGGACCTGGGAAACAAACCCCCGCATCAGAATGGGGTAGTTGGCCCCGCTCGTCACATAGCCGACGCGGGAAATACGGATTTCGATCGTGTCCATCGGCTCGATCGACGAATAGATGCTGTCGAGCGTGTCGGTATCGACCTTGTCGCCCAAGGTTATCGCGAATGTGCCAGTCATCTCTCGGATCGATTTGCGCACCCTGATTGACGATCTTTCGGTCAGGTAAGGCGTCAGATCAACGACCGAGCTCTGGCTCGCGTACGAGGACGACACGGGCGTCGATCCGGAGGCTGTGGACCTGCCCACATTCTTACGCAGCAGAAGCTGTACGCCCGGTTTGCGGATATCTATGGCCATTGTTTTAACCGAGAAGTGTGACGCTTTGGTCGCGTCCGGAGGCGCGCGGCATCGAGATCGACGTAGCAACGCTCTTCGAGGTGGTTCCGCCCGGAGCGCTAATTTGCGAATTCAGACTGATATTCACGTTGAGGTTGCTGTCGGTACCTGCGCCCCCGGCCGCGGCTGGCGACCCGCGGTGATCGGTCGGCGTCTTTGTATCAATGATCTGAGGATCGAGAAATTGTGGATCCCTCGACGCGTTGCCGGTCGCAGGCGCTACGCTTGTGTCGGTGATGCTTGGATCGTCCAAAAGACCTCCAGAAGCATCAATGCTTTTCATCACGTCGCCGTAGTACTTGTCACCTGCAGCGATGTTGTGTTTCACGCCGTTATAGTCGAATAACGCCTTCTTCAGATTGCCGTGCTCAACGTCGATGAGATGCCGCATTTGTGCGGCGGCCCCCGCGGCCTCGGACGTAAAGCTGCCGCGGCGAACGCCGTATCGCGCGACGGTGTCGTCCAACTGTCCGAAATTACCCTCTGCGCCCGCGGCGTTGCGCTTGAGTTGGGACGGAATCCCCTGGGACGACTCCTCCATCCAAATGCCCGAGAGAAGCCCAGGTGGAAGGCTGTTATCGCGCTCAAGTTGGGATAGATAGGCGAGCCGAGATGCCTTGTCACCCTGCTCGGCGTTTAGCTTCGTGTCGAACCCCGATGCGATGGTGGCGCGCTGCGCTTGAATAGCGGCGATCTGACTGTCCAAGGCATGTGCATTTCTCACGGCGCTGGGGTCGGTGTTCTCGAAAAGCGAGCCTGCCGCGCGCAAGAGGATAGGCGACTGCGAATTGTCCCCGGCTACCGGGCCGATCATGCGGCGCTGCTCTTGGAGCTTGGCTAACTGCTCGTCATACGGCGTCAGCGCGAATTTCCGATCGCCTGAGATTTGTGTCTGCGCATTGGCCGATTCTGCGAGGAGCGCGCGTTGGTGAAGATCTTCTGGCGTCGCAGACTTACCACCAGTTCCTGCGATGGACAGCAGCGCGTCGCGCGCATCGTTCATGGCAGGGACGAGCTTCTCACCCACCGCTATCTGGATATTTTCAAGTGATGCGTTGCCTTTGCGAATATCGGAGCCGGTCGTGTCTTCCTGGTTCTTCGACGCCATCACCTGGGCGAGCGCGACGCGGAACGCCTGCGTATCGTTTCCGCTTGAAAGTTTACCCAGGCGGTCGCGCTCGTCGAACGTCAATGCACCATCGCCGGTGCGTGCACTAAGCTCGGAGAAAATACCGCGCAGGTCTTTCATGGAGCCCGCGCCGGAAATCTGCCCCAGTGTCGCAAGCCCGCTGGTGTTCACCTTGGTGGGATCAACACCTGCCTTGGACAGCAGATCGAGGAGGCCACTGCGTTGACCCGAGCCCATCGTCATAAACGCAGCGGTAGCCGAGTAAGACTGAAACCCGAACAGGTTCTTTGCCGCGTCCAGTTCCATCCATTTGTTGCCACCGTACGAGTTGTGCAATTGCTCCATGATGGCGTCGACGGTGCGCACGTTGGCACCCGGGCCGGACGTCAACGCGCTGAGCTTATCTGCGCCGAAATACCGCTGCATCGCCTGACCGGAAAACACGCTTTTTCGCGTGCCAAACAGGCCACCCTCTGCCAATGCTTGCGCTTCAACAGGGTTGAGCGTCGCACCGCCCTCCCGGTTGAGTGCCGAAAGGATGAAGTTCATGCCCGCTTCGCCGGCTGACCCCATGCGCGAGACTGAGTTGTTCGCCGTTGAAAGGATGCCCAGAGCATTGTCCGGGGTCATACCCACGCCGTTTCGTGCCAACAACGACGCGTAGGACGCCGAGAATGCCCCGCTATTCGGGGAGGAAAGACTAAGGCGAGCCGAGGCCGAGCTGAGAGATTGCACAGCCGCCATCACATCTGGAGCCAGCGCCCGACCGCCCCCGCGCGCGATCGCGTCGGCGATCATCACTGCAAGCTCGCGGTTGTTCTGCTTCGGGTCCAGGTTTTTCATGGAGCCGAAGAAGGACACAGACTGTGAGGGGTCCACGCCGTATGCGCGGGCGAACCCCACGGCGTCTCGCGTGCCCCCGCCAAGCGATTCGGCATTGCGGTATGCGCCGTGTGCCGATGCTTCCATCTGCTGCTCGAGACGAACGAACTGGGCTGCGTTGACCCCCATCGCCTCAGAGGCTGCCTCGGACATCGCAGTGAGCGCTTGAAAAGATATGCCCAAATCACCCATCTGGCGCTTCAAGGAATCAGCATCAACATCGCGGTCCTTTGCCATGTCGTAGCCTTGTGCGGCCATCTGGCCAGCCTTGGCGAGCCCCGCGAGCATCAGCCCGATACCAGCCCCTTTCAGGAGGCCTAGCGACCCGCCGAAGAGACCGCCGCCCTCCGCTGCGCCGACGCCCGCGCCGGAAATGGCTTCGCTGGTAACTTGCCCGATCGGGCCGCCGATTCCGCCGGCAAAAGCGCCTGCCGTGCGCGCACCGAGAGCGGCAGTGCGTTCCCCAAGCGAAGGGCGGGAATTGTTGCTGCTACCGCTTGCCCCACCACCACCGATTCCATTACCGCCGCTTCCGCCAGATCCGCCAGCGGGTGTCGCGGGCATAGGGAAATTGGTTTGCCAGGCCGTGCCGCGTGCGGAAAGCCCGAATGCTTGATCGCGAATGCTCTGCGGAATAGCCCCCCAGTTGACGTTGGCGATACCACGCTGGCCGTTTTGGCCGGACTGTTGAAGCGCGTTCTGAAGGGTTCGGGAAGCGGCGAGCGTCTGGGCAAATTGCGCCTGCAATTTCGCAAGGTCTCGCGATGCCTCCTCGATGCCGGGAGCCTTAAAGGGAACGCGGTTTGCGGCAGCGACGGACTTCGCCAGATCGTTGATTGCACCCGTCATTGACGAGACGGCGGCCTTCGCCGCGCCGGCGTCGCCCGCTACCCCAATTTTTATGTTCGACGACAATCCCGCCCCCTGAGTCCACGCGTCCCTGATGAACCCATGGTGGCGTCACGACAAATCGTCAACTACACGTCGATTTCTTCCCAATCTCCGACTCCAGACGCATCGACCGAAACACCCACCAAATCGATTGCTGCGTTTTCTTCGGGGCGTCCCTTTTCGGCAAGCGCTGCTTGCGCACCGGCAGCGCCGGAGATGCGAGCAGCCTCAGCTGCTTCCTCGGCGCGCTGCTCGATTTCGCGCAGATAAGCGCTTTGATCGAACTCCGTATCTTCGAATTCTTCGACCCTCGGGTTTTTTTCGTACCAATATGCCCAGTACTCGGACTGGATCATTTCGTCCGTGGCGGCAAGATACCGTGGGTCAGTTGGCGCCAGCTGGTACTTGTCCCGGAACCACAGCCGGTAGGAGTTCGCCATCTCCTTGCCCTGCCTTTTCACGTTCGACCGGAAGTTTTGGTCGAAACGAGCGCTCCTTTTCGCGCAGCATTGCGAAAACGAGGATAAAGGCCTGGTCCCAATCATCTGAGAGCAGCGGATCGGGGTTCAGATTGAAGCTTGGCGGGACGTTCACGGCCAGGACCTCGATCGTCGCCATGGCGAGCGCCACCATATCGGCGGCGTGCCCATGCTCGTCATAGTTGCCGCACGAAATGGCGGCATAGCGACCGCGAATCTTGGTCGCGTCGTAGATCGAGCGGCGTGCAAAAGTAAAACGGCCGATGTCTTTAACATCGACCTCAAAATCGGATGCTGCTGGTTGTCTTGCCATGATCTCTATCTCTTTGAAGAAACGCCGACCGCAGACGCGGCCGGCGCATTCGTTACATTGCAGTACCGCTCACATCCAGCGCGTAGAGTTGCGCCGTTTGCATGACGATCGCATGCTTGGTCACTTCGATATCGCCCGAGGCGTACGAGCAGCCGACGTACTTACGCAGCGCCGACCCGCTCGAGCCGTCGTAGACGACGACGTCAAAGACCAGACCTTTCAAGACGGCGTCGCCGTTCTCTTGTGCTATGCCGGCGGTCATCATCGCCCCCTTGTCGAGCACCATCGCTTGAACCGACAGCGAGTGGCGGGCCATGGTTGGCACCCATTCCTGGACGTGAATGTCGCCGATGCCCGAGGCCGGCTCCGGCGAGTAGTCATCGCTTGCGCGAATCGACTGCAAGAGCCCGATCTGGACACCACCGAAGAGAACTGCGCAGGTATTACCGCTGCGGGTCTTCAGATTGGCGGTGGTGGTGGCCGTGGTGGTGGTTGCCATGATTCAGCTCTCCTTTTAGGCCGACACGGAGCCGCTGTACGGGACAGCCGCGATCGTGATACCGACGTAGTTACAAGGCAGGACGATTGCGGCCTGGACCGAGACGGTGATGTAGTCGTCGACAAGGGCGACCGTCAGGTTTTGGTACGCGGGGTTGTCTGCGTCGCCGACGAGCACACCCGGGCCATTGGGAGCCGGCACCGCCATCGCGCGCAATGCCGATTCCGCGCGTTGGAGCGCATCGCCCATAAGCAGAGGCCCGTTTTTGCCGCCGCGAACCGGATCGATCGCCGTACGCAACGTACGGGCGCAATAGTCGGCCGCGAAACCGACAGACTGCTCGACCTTGTCGTACGCGGTCGACGTCAGCCACGTAGTGATGGACTGCGTGCACTTGTACCCAGCCGAGGTGTTTTCAAACGGCACAACGCCGCCCTCCAACAACGGATCGGTGTCGCCCGGGTCGTTCAGATCCCGCTCGAGGCCCGTGAAGTTGAAAGCCTTGTTGGTCAGCGGCGTGCCAGGATCTACAGCCGAGAATGCCCCTGCCATGGCGGCGGCCGTGATATACGGCGCCCATAGCACAAGGTCGGATGTCGCACCGGTGAGGTCGTACGAGTAATGGCCGAGGTGGATGAGCGACGTGCGGTTCGAGTTGATCGCCTTGGCGAGCGCGATCGCAGCCGTATCGGACGTGGACAGAGGCGTGCCGCAGATCGCCCGACGCTCCTTCTTGCCGGTGGTGCTCATGTACTGCACATGGGCATCAGCCATGGCGTGGATCGCCGGATCCGAACTGATCGGCGTGATCCACTGCACATCCGCCAGTTGCAATGCGGAGAACGATGCGTCCCACGAGCTGGTTGTGGTGACACCGTCCGACCCACCTGTCAGATACTGGTAGCTGATCGCGGCCGGGGGCGACCCGGCACCCGATACGCGTGCGGCAGTGACGTACGGCTGAGACGAGCCATTGAAGTAGTCGACGACTGCCTGCAGGTTGGCGAGAGCAGAGTATTCCTGCGTCGCGATATCAACTGCCGTGACGGAGTCCAGGCCGTTCAACGCCGTCGCGTCCGTATAGCCAGAGGTGACCGTCGCCGCGAAGTCGGCCACGACGTTGATGCTGTCAACGAGCTCTTCGATCGTCGAGAAGGTATTCAGATCGATGCTTGCCACCTGCGTGCCGGCAGGCGCGAATAACGTCACCGTTTCATTGGTGATCGTCATCGTTGCACTCGCCGCACCACCCGTGTATTGCACGGAGAAGGGCGACACATTCAGGTTGTCCTGGGTGTACACCGTCGTGCCGTACGCGGTGCTCAGCTTCAGCCCCGCCGTCGAACCCGCGCCCACCGAGACTTTAAGCTTCGCCGTCCATGCGCCCCAGTCCGCCGACGTCAGCGTGATGACTGCGTTTCCGCTCGCATCCTTGAGCGTCAACGTCGATTGCACCGCCGGATTTACCCGAATGCAGGCGACCGAGGCCGGGCCGCCGGTGTCGTCACTCGGATTGAACGCGCGCATGACAGCCTGCGCCAAAAGCCCGGTACCAAGCGTCGCCACGACCTTGTCCGGATCGGTGAAAGTCAGAAGCGTATTAGGTTCGCCGCCGGTCGATGTGCCCATGATGCAGGCCAGATTCCCGGTGGTCGTGCCTGCTGGCGTCAGCGCGGAATCGTCGACGTACGAGAACGTCCCCGGCGATACGCGTGTGGCGCCATTGAAGTAGTAGGAAGTGCCGCCCATCTCTGCTCCTTAGACTGGCTTGTTTGCGAATTCGAGGTACCGGGCTTCGTAGTTGGCCTCGGTGTCTTTGAAGCGGCGCGCGGTTTGTTCCCCGTGGAGAAAGCCGTGCAACAACGCGACACGTTTGTCGCGCCCGGACACTTCCAGCGCGAACTGGTGCAACGTGATCTGTGGTGATGCAGCGACGGCCGGCGCTGCGGCGGGGGTGCTTGCTGCAGTCGTTGCTGCTGCGGTACCGGAATCGGTCGAGTCGGTGCTCATAAATTCTCCGTAACAGTAGGAATGGCGATCAAGCCGGTTTTTAATTACTTGGCGTGAACGTCATCGTTACGCCCGAGATGCCACCGGCCTGAGCACCGACTGCCACGGGGGCAAAACAGGTGAACGTGCCGATAGATTGGTAGACCGGCACGGGAAGGCCGGACATGATGTCTTCGTCGGTTTGGCGAAAATCGATGCGCTGGATAGCGGCACTGTCGAATACCTGAAGATTTGCAATCACGATGCGGCGCAGCGCCATACGCAATGCGATCCGCTCGTCAGGGTTCTTCGACCATCCGATAACAGTGATGGACGTGTGCGAAAGCCAACCGCGGAGGTCGGTCCAATCGCTGCCGACCGCGCTGTAAATATCGGGGGACACTTCCTCCCCAATGCCGCGCTCTGCGCTGCCGTCGGAGCTCAGATGAACCGTGACGACCGGCCAGCGAGTCCTATCGAACAGAGGCGGCGCGGTAAGGACTTCGATAACCTTGGTTTCGGGAAAGAGCCGCTTCTGGGCGATTTCGTTGGCGAGACCCAACGAGATGCGCTCGCGCACAAACGTCATGACATCGACGCTTTGGTCCTCGTACGTCGCCGCAGGCGTGGCCGTTGCGGTGTCACCTGCGGACCAAGCCACGCCGTCGTACGTGAAATCGCCGTACAGGTAGGTCGTTCCATTGATCAGGCACTCGGTATCGATGAACTCGTCCGCCGTACCTTCGAAAACGACAACAGCTGCGGTATCCAACTCGCTATCGAACTTTGCGCCGTCCGTACTCACCTTGCGAAGCACGCGTAGAAACTGCGTTCCATCCGGCGCGTTCAACTTGATGGATACGGCGTTGCCGGCAGCGAGCGGCGCGATATAGGCGAATGTCATGACGCCAGATTGGCGTCACGACTTCGTGATGGGATGCTGTGGGGAAGGAGGAATTGTGATGGCCGATTATTCGATCAAGTTGCAGCTCCCGACGATCCGGGATATCAACAACATCATCAATGGACAAGTGTTTCCGCTGCTGGAGCAGGCGGTAGCCGCGATCGCGAGTGAAGTGCGTAGAACGTGGATCGATGCGGTCTACGCCGCTCCGCTTTGGAGTGTCGAAAAGGACGCGTACGCGAAGTCGATTCGGATCGATTATTGGGGCGATGGTCTGCGGGCCGACATCATTGCAGACTATGATCTGGCCGACGAGATAGAGAACGGCCGGCCGCCGAAAGACCTGAAGCCCGCGCTGCTCAACAGTCCGAAGGTGCGGCGAACGAAAGACGGCCGACGATTCCTGGTGGTGCCCATGCGCCAGAACACACCTGGAAATTCCGCACATGCTCCCGCGATGCCAGCGAGTGTCTATGACCTGGCAAGTCAAATGACCGCGAGCAAAGTAACCGGCAGCGGATACCGGCCGGCTGGCGAAGTAACAAACCTTTCTCCCACCGGCGGAATGTCGCCAGCAGCGGAGCAAAGCCCATATCTGTCGAGTATTGGCTCGCGAAGCGCGTACCTAGTGAATCAAAATTCGTACAACTGGGGAGGAAAGGTCACACGGCAAATGCTCGCTGAAGCCGGAGCGTCGAAAGCAGATCAGCGTAAGTACGCGGGCATGGTGAGGATGCAGGAGTCCACCGGCGGAAGCTCATATCTAACGTTTCGGACCGTCATCGACGGATCGAGCGGATGGGTGATCAAAGCGCGACCAGGCATGTATCTCGCCCGCAACGTAGCGGATGCCATGCGACCGGTCGCCGAGGCGGCACTGAATGAAGCCGTGCGGCGCGAGGGCCTCGCTTAGCGCTTGAAGAGGTCGCTGTCTCGCAGTACCACCTTGCGCGGCAGTCGCAAGCCCTGCCCCATCGCGCGGTTGGTAGGAAAATTGCCCAGACAGATGTACTCGAGGTATTTGGTCCCCGTCACAGTGTACTGGGTGTCCGCCGGCGGTTCTCCACCCTCGGGCCAGGACAAAGAGCCGTCCTCAGCAATCGTCGGGATGCCGCCATCTACGTTCGCGGTCTCATCTTCGTTGAGCCAGAAAACACGGGTAATGGAGAGGGCCAAGAAAGGCAGGACTTCGAGCGCCCCTGAGCCATGCTCGAGCACTTCACCAAACCGAACGATACTGTCCGTTGCCGTCACCCGATCGTATTGACCGACGTCATAGAGAGGAGAGTTTTCTGGGATGGTGACCACCACGTCACCCTGCTCATACGTCCCGAACTGTGCCCACTCCCGTTGCGTGCGTGAGCTGGCCATGGCCGCGACGCCGCCCTGACCCGCGGCGAACTGAACGCCTTTCCCGGAACACATCGGGCAGCCCTGTCTCCCGGCGCCGGAGTGTGCATCTGCGCAAGGGCAGGGGTCTGCCCGATACCAAATGTAGGTCTGGCCAACCGGGCCCGACTCGCCCAGGAATTCGTTGAAGTCATCGACACTGAACGACATATCAGCCCCCCATGACGGTGCCGGACACACCGTGGATCAACGAGTACAGGCCACCATTGGCCCCGTGAGGCCCCATGAGGGCATCGTCGATGCCAGCCTGCCATCCGTCGAAATTGAAGCTTCTCGACTGCGATAGGCCGTCGGCCGATATCGATGTGGAACTGGGCAGCATCGCTGTGCGGAGGATTTTCAAGATCGCCATACGTTTTACGACGTCGACCAGGTCGTTCCAGTGCTGGGCAAAGCTCGACACCGCTTGACCATTCGCATTCACCAATCCACACCGGTACCGGATGCCGACCGCTTGCGGATAGGTGTCGCCGCCCCACATCGCTACCGCGTACGCGCCAACCGGGGTGACGGCCGCAGTGCTGGTCGGCACCAGGCGCAGATCGCCGAACCGGCGATCGATCCGGATCCAGTCGTTCGGTACCGTGTAATTCATCAGGAACGGCGACGGGAAATTGATGATGATCGAGTGGACCGCCTGAATGGGCTTGAACGGCAACCGGATATAGCCCCACGCATCCGTTTTGAAGAGCTTCGGCTCATAGTCGAACGCCGAGATAAGCGAGTAGCGCGTGCCAGCCGCTTCGAACGCGTCGATCTCAGACTGCGGTGCGTTGTCCGGAATGACCTCCGTCGGGCTGAAAAAAACGCGCAGCTTGTGTTCTGCCTCGGCCTCGGCGGCCATCATCTTGTCCCACAGCATGGTGTCGGTCAGCGCCGCGACGTTGAAATACTTTCCCGCGCCGAGGGAGACCAACGCCCGCAGATCCGCGATCGCGGCGGTTTGATCTGGAAAAATGGCCGACGTCATGGTGGTCGAGCCGACAGCGGCGGCCGTGCTCGTGGAGGTGTCAGTTGTGCTCATGTGGGGCAACGGCATTGGTTGAATGAAGCCAGTCTGCGATCACGAAAGAAAACCGCCCACTCTTGCGAGTCAGGCGGCACATCGGCGATCGACCGGCTTACGCCGTTGCAGCGTCTTTCACGGTCATGCTGGCCGGCTTGTTGGCGTCCGAGGTTTCGGCGCCCTCTCCCGTCTCTGCGGTTGCTGCTGCCTTTTTCTCCGGGGCGACAGCCACATATCCGTTGATTTTCAGAAAGTGCGCCGCGATGTCCTCGTCGATCTCCTCGGAAATACGGCCGAGCTTGTGTTTCTCGAACTTGATGCCGTTGATCAGACCGCTTGCATTCGGCAGCTTGCACAGTACTCGCATGGTTTTCTCCAAATTTGGTGTGAGAATGGCCGGGTTGCCCCGGCCATCGAGTTGTCTTACCGCTTAGCGGTTAGCTCGCTGCTTTGAACGGTTGCCACGCGGCGGTGGTTGGCACGATGTTTTTGACCCACACGTGCTGGTTGCGCTTCGAAATCCGCAGGTAACCGCAAATCATCTGCAGCCACGGGATGATCGGCGAATTCACCGCGTTCATCGGAATCTTCATCATCGGCAGGAACTGGCGCCAAGCGATCGCATGGTCAGCTTCCGACAGATTCAGGATGAACGACGACGTCGAACCTGGGATTTCCGAGTTTTCGTCGACGTAGGTGGTCGTGCCACCCGATGCCTTGGCAACACGCACCATTTCGCGCATATCGGACAGCGTGTTGGTGCCGTTCAAGCGGCTGCGATAGATCACATAGCCCGTCTCCGTGCCGCTTGTTGATGCAGCGATGGCCAGCGACACCGAACCGCCCGCGGCGACTGCCGCTTCGGCACTGACGATCGCCGTCGTTTCGCCGTATTGGTTGATGCCCGTCACAGCGTAGAAGTAGTTGCCCGCCTGACCGGATGCGAAGTTCGACGCGGTGTCGGTGGTCGTAACCGTCGGCGTGATCGACGCCGGCTGGAAGCCAACATTCGCTGCAGCGACAGCCTTGTGCATCGCCGAGCGCAGCTCGAACGGCTTCTTGAGCTTTTCGTCACGGATGAACACGTCGGTGTTCGTCATGATCTGACCGTACGAGGTCTGAATGCCCGACACGTGGGTGCCCCGCGTGGTCGTCTGCGCGGTGCGGTCCAGCAAAATCCGGAACGCCGGATCCAGATTCAAGTTCAGATCGGTCTGCACGCTCGGCGGCAGATAGATATCGGTCGCACGCCCGAAGTTGCCGTACCCGAAGATCACCTCGGCAGCTGTCGAGATGGCATCGATATCCGATAGAGCCGAGCCGTTCATATCGATGATATGGTCGTCCGAACCCAGGTCCGTCATCTGCTTGGAAATACCGTCGAAGGCGAGCGGCGTGATGTCCGAGTTGCCCTCGTACAGGCCCACTTCGATGTCCGTCAGCAGCTGCTTCGTGCCGTTGGTCGTCTCGATCGCCGTCGCGTCCACGATATTGTTCTGCTGTTGCAGAATGATCGGGATTTTGCGATACGTCGACATGTACTTCACCTGACCGGTCCGGCGGGTGTAGTCACCGTTCGTCTCGGCTGCGGCACCATCCTGCGTGTTGAACGTGCCACCGAAGAAGCCACCGATGCTCGACTGCTCCGTCCATTCGTCCATCACCGCGGTTGCGCGCGGCTTCGCCAGCGCATTGAACAGCGCGAAGTGCTTGTTGTCCTGCACCGTTGCCTGCAGGTTCATGTCCAGCGACTGGATGCGCAGCGCCGAGCCGCCCGTCATGCCATTGACGTCGGTTTCGTAGCCAGCTTCGAGCGACTTCTGAAGCGCAGCCAGTTCACCTTGGCCCATCGCACCAGCGGTCGACATGCCGGAAGTGCTACCTGTTTGCAGAAAATCCATAATACAAAAAACCTCCGAAAAGTACCGTTGGTGCGGCGTTTATTTGTTGAAAATACGGTCGAGAGTTGCCTGTTCGATGGGCTGGCCGGCGTTCAGGGCAGCCTCGATGCGCGCTGCTTCGGCGCCGCTGATACGCTGCTCGGTCAGGGCCGTCATCGCCTTAGCCAAGATTTCGGGACGCGACGGCGCGGCGTTCTGCTGGGAACCGTTGAGCGGCTTGTCGATCACTTGAACGTCCGCGCTGCGGCGGCCGCGGCCCTCGTTACCCAGCGCGGTGAGCGATTTCGTGAGCGTTGCGTTTTCCTTGCGCAGCTCAGCGATTTGTTTCGCGCTGTCGTCTTTCACCGTTTGGATGCCGGCCGCTAACTGATTGAACAAGCCGATGGTTTGGCCCAGCGCTTTGAGCAGCGAGTCCTGGTCAGCGACGCGGGCATCCTTCTCGGCACCCAGCTGGCCGGCCAACGCCTTCAGCATCTCGGTACCGTCTTGGGCTTCGATGACCGTGCCGTCGTCGAGCGTGATCGCGAAGCTCTTCGTCAGTGGCTTGCTATCGCCGGCTGGTTTGATCGGATTGCCGTTTGCGTCGACTTGGTCATTCGTCTGACCGTCGCTACCACCAGCTGCTTCGCCATCGGCTGCGGCTGCCGCAATGCGTTTGTCGTCGGCCGTGTTGCCCGATGGGGTGACTGGAGCCGCATTCAGCGACTTCGCCAGCGTGTCTGCGCCGTTGAGCGCTGCTTGCAGTTCTTCGAAATTCATAAAGGCTCCTGGTTGCCGCGTTTGAGATCGTCCAAAAACCGCCCCACGTAGCGCGTGGCGGTGGCGCTTGGAAGACCGAAACGCGAGCCGGCCTCCTGCACCAAATCGTTTTTCGTTTTCGCGAGCATTGATCCCTGAGTGAATGCGGCGGCGAGCGCTTCGCGGAACTCGGCGTAGGAAATGACCTTGCGGTCCAGGGATTGCTCGCGCAGAGCACTGCCGCCAGTCATGGCAGCAGAATCGGTTTCGTGGCCCGCTGTGAGGCTCTTGAGAACGTCCCAACCGGCGTCACCCCACGCCTTTACGAGCGGGCCGAATGGGACCACTGAGGCAGGAAGTAGGTTGGCATTCACCGGTGTGGCCGAGAAGGCTAGATTGGACCAGCGGACCTTGGAGACCACGCCCACGCGATCCCCGGTCTTGGGGTTAATTTCGATGCTCTTTGCGAGCACCGCACCGCCGACCGATGTGTACCAACGCTTCGGCGGGTTTTGTTCCGTCATCGAAGACCAAAACATGTTGGCTTTCGCCGCCATGTCGCCCGAACCTTGATAAATCTCGCCCTTCACGAACGTGGCACCCTTCTCCAAGCGCACGTCAACCGGGACGCCGATTTCATACGACTCATGGTTCGGAATGCCAGCTTTCGCCCCAATGACCGTGTAATGCTCAAGGTCCAGGTTGCCGAATTTGCGGAAGAATCCCTGGGAATCTTCGAGGGCTTTCGCCAACACGATCTCGCCTTGCTGATCGACAGTCTCGTTCGATGCTTCGACGTAGACAAAGCGACGGTCACCCTCCGTTCGCGGCGTCGCCTTCAGCAAAGGCGAGATGCTCACGAACGACGGCACGGCGTCGAGAAGCTGGGTATCGGTGTCGGTGAAGTGCATGACGTCAGGTTGGCGTCACGACTTTTTCTGAGGGAACAGATTCTTTTAAAAATCTGCGGAGCTCGATTACATCCGCGTCTACGCGGCGAAAGCCGGAGTAGGAATGCTCCACTTTCCACTCGGCGAGCGTGCGCGTGGAGGGAAAGTGGAATGTTCGTTCGTTGCAGCCACGAAATTGCCCGAAGGTGGCCTCGATACAGGCCTCCAGATGGAGTTACGTGACAGATGGCGACATGTCGCCATCACTACGTCATGACCTCGCAGCGTCTCTCGCGTCTCGATACGCCTGGGAGAATGAGCGCGGATCCTTGCGGTGTTTAGAGAAATGCTCCTCGAGCCACTTGGCAAAGTCCGGGTCGTCCTTAGGCCGGGCATCCTCGAGTACCACCCAGCGCCCCCGGCAGTGCGGATGGACGGTACCCGCTGGAATGGTCCACTGCTCCTCTGTGGAGCGATCGACCAGTCCCTCATCCGTTCTTTTCTTCTTTGATCCGGAGCGGCCAATGTTCGACTTGCCCGGCCACACTTCCGTCTCCCAGTCCTTACCGGCCTTGTCGGCCGCAACGACGGTGAGAACGCGTCCATTGATTTTTTTGCAGAAATCGCAGGAACCGACGTATTGCTCGACACGGCGCACCTTCGTGCCAGGCTTGAGCGAGGCGATCAACCCATTGCAGGACATATCGCCCACCTCGGTCAATGCTATGCGCCGCCAGTCGCGGTTCATGGTTGCGAATTCGTCGAACAGCTGAGTCTGAAGCGCCTGGGGCGGAGGATTCCCCCCGAGATGCACCTCCTCCTGATGGGCCAGGATGACGCGCTTGATACGGTGGCGCGCGTGGTCCGTCACTGCTGTGATGTTTTCGCCGCAGCGTGCCCGGCCCCATTCGAGGATTTGCCTCGTGGCGGCGTCCGGCTTGAACGTCCGAATAGCGTCAGACGTGCGCGTGGGGATAGTGGCCATGACGTCGTCCGCTTGGCGCGCGCCCAGAGTGGCAATGTTGGCTTCGATCTTCCCCATGAACACTGACCTGATAGACAGCCACTCCGCCTCGGTTTGCAGATCGTCGGCAGGCATGTACCGGCTGATGAGGTAGTCGACGAGCAATCCCCAGTCCGATGGCGTGAACGCGGCCGGAGGCAAGTTTTCGAGGTAGAGGTTCACGAGCTGCAGCTCGCTCGCATCGAGCCGTGCGGGATCGAACCGCAAGGGCAATTGCGCCTCGGGGTGGAGCGAGTGGCGATCGCCGGCGATCCAAGCGTTCAGCTCTTCACGTACCCGCTCGATTCGCAGCAACCCCCTCGACGTGAAAAGCTCGATCAGCGATTGCACGAATGGACTCTCGTGCTTTGACCATACGCCGTCCCCCAGCCCGTCCTCTCCGGACAGCGCCTTCGCCAATACGCCGAGAACATGGTCCGTGCACGCGCATGACAACGCGTTTAAGTTCAGGAAAACCTTATTCCCCAGCATCGCCCTTCCGCGGTCCTTTGCCCTTCGAATTCTCGGCTGGCTTGTGTCCGGTGATTTCATGCCAGTGCACGCTGTGCGTCCGGGCGTCGTCATCCTCTACCGTGACGCCGTGGCGCCCTTTCGATGTGACACGGCCGCTGCCGACAAACGTGCCCGCCTTGAAGCTCACGGTCGCGTCCGGATCGATGTCGTCTGGCCCGAATTTGCAATCAGGGTTGTGCTCGGCCAGGATCGACAGCAAACCCGCAAAGCGGTCCGTTTCTTCCTTCGGCTTTGGACTTGGTTTGTTGACCGCCTTAAGCAGTAGCGCAATCATGCGAACAGATCCTCGTTAGTGAATACCGGCGCAAGCCCGAAGGACTTGCCGAAGTCATTCTGTGTGGGGGCACCAAAGCCGGACGCCGCGGTGTCGTTCGCGTCGTCCGGCTGGCCGTCGTTGTTCGGTGCAGCATCCGGGTCGGAGCCTTCCGTGGCCTGAAGGTCCGCGTTTCCGGGACCGCGGCCGCCGCCGTCTTCGTCGCTCGAGTCACCAGCACCATTTATCTGCATCCACGCCTGCAACAAGGGCGGATTGACCGGTGCGTCACCGAGCGGCCCCTCCATTGCCTCGTGGCCCTCTTCGGCTCGTATTTCATTGACCGTCAATACCAACTCGCGCATGCGTTGGCGTGCGGCACCATCCTCCGGGTCGAGGCCGGTCCAGCGGAACACCAGATCATCTGAGAACTCCGAGACCAGGTAGTCGCTGATCGTGTTTTCGTATGCGGCAAGAAGCGGCCGCAGCCCGGAATCCTTCGATGCCGCGAGCCGCTCGGCGGTGTCAGATCCCGAGAGCGGAGACGAATTCCCGCCGGAGAATGAATCGAAATTGATTTCCGATGGCGAAATGCCGTACAGCGCGCAAATGATCGACGTGAGAAACGTCATCCATTTGGCGAAGTACATTTCGTTAAACTCGACCCCGAATTTTTCGAAAGTCGCTTTGCTGTTCTGGTCTTTGCTGACCATCACGGGGAGATTCCAGGCATTGCCGGCGCCCTTCAGCAGCGCATTCCAGTAGCGGCGGAAGGCGCGCAACTGGTCGTCGTCGTAGCTGCCGACCAGGTTAAGCATGCCCTTCGGGATTTGATTTGAGTCGAAGCCTTTGATGTTGTAGGTCATGGCATTGAGGTAGCCGGTGACAACGCGGATAAGCAGCTCGGTCTCGGACGTGCCATAGCCGGCGTTCACGACATCAGTGGTCGGATTGCGCGCCTCGTAGATCAGATCGTCATGCGTATAGGCGGCAGAGATGCGACCCTGCACTACCTGCAGCGCAAAAATCTGGTCGTTCCCGTGATAGCCACGCTCGTTGCACAGGCGAATGGTCGCGCCGTCGACGGCATAGAACCCGTCAAACCCCAGTCGTTTGTTGCGTTTCCATTCGGTCTCGATCGGTGCGGAATCGAGCACCAGCGAGTCACGCACGCTTTTAGCCATGAACTGTGAAAACGAGTCCCGGCCAAGCGATCTGCGCAAGCGGGGCTTGAATTCCCACCCGCAATTCATGATGAATCGGTTCAGAAGATTAATGCTCTCCTGCTCCGACTTGGTCAGCTGATGCTTGCGATCAACGTGTCGTATCTCGAAACCGGGAGCATCAATATTCTTTTCAGAGATACGGCAAAAGCGCTGCACCTGACGCACCCGGGTCATCACCACCGCATTTAGGATCGGCGTTTGTCGGACCATATTGCGCAACGCGTCAAAGGTCAGCGTCGCGTTCTTTTCCCAATAATCCCCTTGCATATTGATCGTCACTTCGTCGAGGGCGATCGACTGCATACCGCGTCGATGCTCGCGGACGTTGAGCGACGGGTATGGCACCGGATAGTCCGAGATTGCCTTAGCCATGGGCGTGGAGAAGCTCTCCAACGCGACATCGATGATTTCGCGCACATGCGCCGGCGGCAGTAGGTCAGCCTCGCCCGGCATGTGCGTTTGCTGAAGCTCCGATAACGCTCCAATCCGCTCCGCTTCCGGCGCGCTGTCGTTGAAAGCGACCGATGCGCTTTGTTCTGCCATAACACCCCCAATCGTTTCCTCAAGGGTGGCGTCACGACCACAGAAAGAAACTCTGCTTAAAAAGCAATATTTTCCTTGCGCGGGTCGAATGTCCCGTTGATAATTCTGCGCGTGGAGCAGAATTATCAACGAATTGACACGGACAAAATATGAAACGCGTAGCGAAGAAGCCCATCCCCGTAGAAGCGAAGGCAACGGTAAAGAAAAAATTGGCAACGAACGCAGGCGTCCAGCGTATAGCGGTCTCCTCCACCCTTCTGGCGTTTGAGATCGGCGCATTTCACTCGGCAGTGAACGCGGGATCGCAGATCGAAGCGGCGCTCGGCCAACTTTCAGCCGCGCTGCAAAACGTACATTCGTTCGCAGAAGCCACGAAAGCAAAGATGCACGCCGGAGTACTGGCGCAGCTTGCGGCACAAGGCGTCAGTGCGGACGGAAAAATTCTGAAGACGGAGACGACACCGGAGGGGCCGTTTATCTTGATCGAGCCGATCGTTCAAGAGGCCGCCGCCAACCGTGCAGCGCGCCGAAGCGTTGCGAAGAAAACCACGAATGCGGTAAAGCCGGTCGTGAAGACGGCTCGCAAGCCCGCTGTTGCCCCGAAGAAAAATGGACGCAGTAAGGCGGATCCTGTGCTTGCCAAGCCCATCGTCGAGCCGGTTACGGAGGCCGTCCAGCCCAAAAAGCGCGGTCGGCCACGCAAGATGGTTGCCGGCACCGCCGCCTAACGATTAACCGCGCCGCCAGCGCGGCGCGTATCCCGACGCCAAGAATATGAGCAAGCGATCCAGAGCGAAGCACGCAAGACCGGAGTTCGCGCCGGTCGACAGCTCGGTCCCAACGAGCACCGACGACGATTTGATGTGCAACGAGTGCGGGTTTCATCTGAAGGAGGCGGACTCTGACATGTGTGCGAACTGTCTCGAAATGACGGAGAACACCGGAGCCTGGGAGAAACAACGATGATCCGCCACACGATTGGTGCCTTGCTACGGCGCTGGGCTGAACGAATCAGCCCCGAGTACCCAGCGCGACATGAGAGCACGGTGTGCGAGCGCTGCGAGCCATATCCAAGGCATTGGGAGTGACCGTGATGTCTGAATTCTTTTGCAATAGTTGCCGAAAGCACAAGGCGGTTTCGCTCCAAGCAAAGTGCGCAGGGAAGTCGATGTGCCTGACATGCGATACGCACCGTGCTGCCCGGATCGGCAAGATCAGCCGTCCAGACCGCCCGCGCAATGTCGCGCGTGGCACCACAGTCATTTTGAAACACCTCAGCCGCATCGGCGGATAAGAGCAACCACTATGTCGAACCCTCCTCGCACCCTCACGCAAGATCAGATCGCCGAGTTATACCGGCTGTATGCAGCATCGGCCGTCGAGCGTTATAACGAGACCGGCGAATGTCCGCCCGCTGTGATCCTTTGCTCTTTTCCCGAAGCAGAAGAAGTGGTTTCCGTCGAGCTGCCGGGACATATGTCAATGGTGTTTTTCTCGGGGACGCCCGAGGAAGCTCCGCTTCGAAAAAATATGCTTGCGGCTCTCATCAACGACCTTCTAACGGTCGGGTGCCAGTGGAGGGAAAAGGCTCCGCTTCAACCCGATGCGATCGTACTCATCAATGAGGTTTGGATGTCGAAAGCCAAACATGGAGACTTGGACGTGCAGATTGCGCCGTCACTGGATCCGAATCGAAAAGAAGGAATCGTCGTCAAAATCATTACGACGGATGCGTCGTGGGGTGGCATGAACCATATTTCGGGAAACCCAAAGAAAGCATTTTTTAGCCGTGAACTGAAGAAGCTCGCGCATAGCACATTCGAATTCCGTGGCAATGTGACGAGGCATTGACACCGTGGATAATCAAGAATTTATCGTAATTTCCGCGAAGAGCTGCACGAAGGATTATCCATTCATGACGCTGTGGCGCCCCGATGATCGCGGTTATACGCCGATCATCGATCGGGCGGGAAGGTACTCAAAAGAGCAGATCGAAAACGACCTCGATTATTACAACGGTGGCGAGAACATTGCTATCCCCGCTGAAATCATCGAATCCATGGGTCAACAGCCTCCGGTAGGTTGGTTTGATTATCGAGGTCTGGCTGTGCCAAATACCAAAGAGTCTTGGCAGCGCATCGTCGCTGCGACGGTATGGGTACCAAAGGGCCGTATGTGTCACAAGCCGGCATCAGCCGCGACGACACAAAAACTTGCGGTAGCACAACACAGACAGAACGTAAAACTTGCTGCGAAGGCACTGACCATCGACTCAAGGTCCCAGGTTCTATCGCTAGCAACGTCGGCAGAAAGCATTTTTTCGGCTGTGCTCGACTGCTCACATTCAATCACCGACAACGAGGTTGTCCTGCGATTCGACAGGAGCCTACCGGGGCTTAACGCCGCCGCGCAACTGATGTCCCGAATCGGTGCCGCGGTTGATGCGGCTAGGAAGGCGGCACTGGTCTGCGACGAGAGTTCAAAGCAATGACAAAGCAACCTCAAAAGCGACAAGTCGGCTCCGCTGGCTACCGTGAATCTGAGGAAGGGCGCGAACACCACCGGATTCGCACGATCTTCCTGGCCAATGGCTTTACGATAAAGGACGGACAAACCGACCTGAAGCCGTACGTGTACACGGAATGGCGCGATGCGGCTTCCGCCCTTCTCGCCAAGCGAGGTGGAGCATGAGCGAAAACACAATGAAGCGGTACTTCTTCACAGTAGAAACTACGTCTGTTGTCGGTTGGCAGATGTATAGCGCCGATGCCGCCAGTGAAGCCGAAGCGCTGGAAATTGTTAAAGGCGGCGGCGGAGAATTCGTTGAAGAGGAGTTAGAAGTTCAAGACCTCGGCAAATACGAACTTTGCAGTGTCGAGGACATTCCGGAAGCGAAATCATGACCCAGCGCACCGATACATACGACCTGAAACCGTGCCCGTTTTGCGGCGAACAGCCAGAATTAGGACACGGCTTCGGAACTCAATACAACATTGAGTGCGAATGCGGAATGGCGAACTCTTCGGTCCAGATATCCGACCTCATGACATTGGACGAAAGAAACGGCGGCTGGGACCCAGACGAAATGCGCTTCCAAGAGCAATTCGTAAAGCGCGCAGAAGCAGAAGCTATCGAGATGTGGAACCGCCGCACCCCGCCGGTGATCGCGCCTCCCACTGCCGTTCCGGTAGATGGGGATGCAATGCGGGAGAAAGCGATTCTGCAACTCGGGCGGATTTGCATGATGCTTCCCGTATCAGAAGCCGAGAAATGCGCAGAGATACGCACCGCGTTGCCTGCCCAATCTAAGGCAACGGCCCCGGCAGTGGCCGCTCCTGCCGCCGATGCTGGTCAATCGTTGCATTCTGGGAATATCGCATGAGTCGCCGATACGGAAGAAACCAAAAGCGAGCGGCGCGCGCCCGCGAGGCAACGTTAGCCGAGACACTGAGAACATCGGAAATTGGCGCCCGTCATTGGGAAAAATCCTATCAATTGGCCCGGTATGACCTTCAGCATCTAGATGGAATTCTGTGCGATGTGGTGAGGTTCATTGGCGAGCACCATCCGACGCTCGCGCCCGAGACCAGGAAGATGTTTAACGTCGCGCATGCGCCTTTTTTCTTCGCTGCCCCGCCACTGACACGCACGATTGACAGCTTCAACAATTTCAACACGGACGCCTCCTATGAGGTAATGAAAATGCTGGTAGCGACCGTATATCGTGGCCCAGACGATCTCTTTAATAGACAGCAGCACTACCGCGTCGAATTCGATGGAGAGGTATGCGCATATGCAATTTCTGAGGAAGCCGCGCGGGAGATCCCTCCGAAGATACTTTCAAAGCGCATGGCTGTCGAATTTGCGACCCGCATCGAAGAATTGCTCATGACGAAGTACAGCGGTTCTCGACGCGATGGACCAGGTGCGCGCCGAAGCAGAAACCTCCCGCCGCGGCACCCATTGAAGGCGCGCTAAGCAATCTCTTAATCACTGAGCAACAGACATGATCCAGATTTACGGTAACAGCGCAAACGAGGTCACATTTTTTCCGCACGAGGTGAAGAAGTTCCCAGGTGGCGAAGTGCATGTGACCGTTCGTGACGGCGGCACCGTCAATGCTCTTACGATCTCGGCCGCTATTCGCAACAGCGACGACGTAATGGAGCTGCTCATGGTCACGGACGCACTGCGGCGGTCCTACGCCGGCGCAGACATCCATCTCAATATGCCTTACGTCCCGTATGCCCGCCAGGACAGGGTTGCAAACTTGGGTGAGGCGTTGAGCGCGAAGGTGTTCTGTGAATTGATCAATAGCCAACAGTATGCCGCTGTGCACATCCAGGACCCTCACAGCGACGTCGTGGCGGCGTTGCTCGATCGTGTGCACGTTCGAGACCCGATCCCGTTTGTACGCGCCACCGTCGATACAATCCGCTCGATGACCACTCTGCAAGCTGCCCTTGTCGCCCCGGACGCCGGCGCGCGTAAGCGCGTACATGCGATCGCAGGGTATCTGGGTCTCGACGTTGTGCATGCCGATAAGGTACGCGACACCCGCACCGGTGCGATCACTGGCACACAAATTCAGTCGCAGGTACCAGCAACCTCCCTACTCGTAATCGACGACATCTGCGACGGCGGGCGCACGTTCACCGAACTGGCAGCGGCCATTCGTGCGCGGGGTTTCGTCAAGCCGCTCTACCTCTATGTCACGCACGGTATTTTCAGCAAAGGACTGGACCCGCTGCTGGAGTGCTACGACCACATTTTTACTGGTAACAACTGGACAGACGATGACCGTTGCACGGTCGTGACAGGCGAATAAGACGATGAAAAACAACCTCGTACCCTTCAATCTCGCAGATTTTTACAAAACGGGCCATCCGGCAATGTACCCTGCCGCGACGACCACCCTGGTCGCCAATTTCACACCGCGCACGGCGAAATATGCCCAGGTTCTGCCCGAGCTGTTCGACAACAAAGTCGTTTGGTTCGGCCTTCAGGGCTTCATCAAAGAGTATTTGATTGGCCTTTTTCAGCGCGAGTTTTTCGATGCGCCGGCGCAGCTGGCCGTCCGCAAATTCGCACGCCGCATGAACCTCGCGCTGGGGCCCGGGGTAGTTGCGCCGGATCGCCTGATAGCACTGCATGAGCTTGGATACCTCCCGCTCGAAATTAGGTCGATTCCTGAAGGTGAGCGTGTGAACATCAAAGTTCCTCCGGTCATTTTCATCAACACGCACCCGGACTTCCCGTGGGTCTCGACGTACTTTGAAACGCTTTTCAGTGCTGAGAGTTGGAAGCCGTCGACGGTGGCCACTCTCGCGTTTGAGTACCGAAAGCTGTTCACGTATTACGCGGCTCTCACTGGGGTGCCCGCCGAGGCGGTGAACTGGCAGGGACACGACTTTTCGATGCGCGGCATGAGCGGCGTGCACGATGCGATGCGCTGCGGCGTGGGTCATCTGCTCTCTTTCACTGGTACTGACACCATCCCGGCGATCGATTATGCGGAAGATTACTACGGCGCCGATGCTGACGAGGAGCTAATAGGCGGCTCGATTCCCGCTACCGAGCACAGCGTCATGACGCTCCGGATCCTACGGACGGCAGACCGCATCAAGCGAGAGCCGTACACCGGCGCCATGAGCGATCGTGGAATCCGCCGCCTCGCCGAACGCGAAGTGATCCGTGAACTGGTTAGCGTGGACTATCCGGACGGCATGGTGTCGATCGTCGCGGATAGCTTCGACTACTGGGCGACCATCACCGAGGTTGCAGAGGACCTGAAAGAAGACATCCTCGCCCGGGGGCGCAATGCGCTGGGGATACGAAAGGTTGTATTCAGGCCCGATTCGGGCGATCCGGTGCGGATTCTTGCAGGATATCGCGATGACGAGTTGATTCTCGACACCAGCGGAAGCACGTTCCCGAAGCATCAACTTGCCGACGGCAGCGGGAAAATCGTCCGTGAAGCTGAACGGCGCGGTTCGGTTCAATGCCTCTGGGACATTTACGGCGGCACGACGACCGACAAGGGGTACAAGGTATTGGACGATGCGGTGGGCCTGATATATGGCGATTCCATCACCCTCCCACGAGCTCGCGACATCTTGCGCCGTATGACGGAAAAGGGATTCGCCTCGAGCAATGTCGTATTCGGCATCGGATCTTTCACATACAACATGCTGTCGCGCGACACGTTCGGATGGGCGATGAAGGCGGTCTATGCCGAGGTAGGCGGCGAGCCGGTGGAGATCTTCAAAGACCCTGCGACGGATGACGGCACGAAGCGTTCCGCAAAGGGACTGCCCCGCGTCGAAAAAGAAGGCAGCGAGTACGTCCTTCACGATCAGCAGACGCTCGAGCAATTCGCCGGCGGCGAACTGCGGCCGGTGTTCCGCAACGGCGAGTTGCTGGTGACGACATCCCTCGCCGAGATGCGCGATCGCCTCCTCGCATCCTGGGACTGCCCAGAGCCGAACAGCATTACTTGGAACGCTTGACCCCATGAGCAGCGGCCTGCAATCCGCAGTCGATGACACCATCCCCACCACCGGTGTCGTGTGCTGACTGACAAAGAATTACTCGAGCACGCGGCGGCCGCAGTGCGCCTCTGTGTGGACCGCAGCCGCGGATACGACCCAGAGCGCGGGATCGCCGTTGTTCACGGGGTTATGGCACCCTTTTATTGGAATCCGTTGCGCGATGACACGAATGCGTTGCGTATCGCCGCTTACTTGCGCCTTTTCGTCAGCCACTTGGCCACAGGCCACGTGCGCGTCGGTTACGGAGATCCAGGCCGGTTTGTAGATGAGCCCTGGGGTGATGACATCTACGGGGCGATGCGACGGGCCATCGTCAGGGGAGCTGCAATGCGCAATATGGATTTTCAGACATGACTTCGAAGAAAGTGAAGGACACCATGAGGTGGGAGCCTTTCGAACAAGCCCTATGGGCCAGGCAGAAGCTTCCGCGTGCCAAGCGATACCTCTTGGTGCAGCTTGCCGCAGATCCGGCTCTCGGCAATCCGCCAGCCGTCGCGGTCGGCTATCTCAGGTACGCCGCCGGCGACCGCAATAGTCCCGTATTCACTATTCCTGGCGTGGGCGGGACAGTGGTCGCTTGGTGCGACTGCCTCGGCGATGACTTCATGGCGCCATTGTGGCCCGGTACACACCACAAAAAGGCAGCATGATGGAACAACACGATTTAGAGGCGCGCCTCACGGCCGCTGCAGGCCTCCTGCTTGGTCACGGGCATAAAGACAGCAGTGCAGCAGTACTGGACGCCATAGGCCGCCTATTGGCTGCGGAGGCGGAGAACGTTGGAGGCCGTGAGGCATTCGGCGCTGTCGTCGACCAGAAGCGCGAGCTCGAGGTAAAGCTAAAACGAACACAGGAAAACCATCGTGGGACGCTCGATATGCTGGGACGATGGCGCGAGCTGCTTGATGTGCTGCATAGCGAGCGTCCGGATGACATTCGATTGATCCGTGCGCGCGCTGGCGAACACCCGCTGCGCCCTGCCCCTTACGAGCGTCAGTGATGCCCAGACAGCAGACGAAATGCCTGTACTGCAACGAGCTGTCGACTCTGCTCTGCGACTTTGTCCTAGGGCTTCCGTACGGCGGATTGGAGCGCGGCAAGCGAGTCAGCAAAATCGCACCGATGCACACTTGCGACATTCCGCTTTGTCGCGGATGCGCCGAGTACGCGGGATGGGTGCATTTCAACGGGTCAAAGGGGTACGGCGGTTTCGACTCGACGGACTATTGTCGGGAGCACGCTGGCCAGGATGGTGGGATCCGTGCTCCGGTGCTGCACGAAGATGAAGCTGCCGTGCTGCGCCGCGCCGTGTGGGCAATCGCGCAGCGGCGGGCTATGCGAGAGCGCGGCGTGGTGCGCTCTCAGACTGGGCAACCTGACCAAGGCAGACTGTTCTGAGAGACGTGCAGCGTTACATACGGAGTAACGCCGATTTATACACCTCAAGACGGTCTCGCTTACCGACAGAGATCACCGTGACAGTGATAAGACCATTGTCCACTCGGTAGACCAGCCGATATCCAGATGCACGCAGCTTGATCTTGTAGCATCCGGGCATACCCGAAAGCTGAGCAGACTCCACATGAGGGTCTTCTAAACGCTCCGTAAGCTTCTTCTTGAATTGTGACCGTACGGTGTTATCCAGATTCCTCCATTCTTTCTCGGCAATTTCGAGAAAATGCAGCTTATAGGTCATCTATGTTCACTTCACGAGAGGGAAGCCCCTCGCGTTTCTTCACAATATCCGCCAATTCCAGATCTTCCAGGATTTCGAAGATCTGTTCCCATTCAACGGCAGGGATGAGATACGCGACAGGCTTGTTTCGGTTAAGCACTGCCACCGGGCCATCAGCTTGCTCTATGGTCGCGGACGGATTGACCTTAAGTTCGCTGATGCCGATAGAAGCACGAGCTAGTATTTGTTCCATTCGGGGTACACCTTGTGCAAGGGTAGAAAACGTCAAGATGGGTGCCTGTTTGCCGGTAGTTCATCATCCATGTGATTGATAGGTCCAAGTATAGACCTGTTAATTGGTCAATTCAATGGATTTTTAATCGGCCATCAGTGACATTCACACAACAGACTCCACCATACATTTCGGGGTGATTCCCGGAAATGGAAGTCATTCGGGACGTTGGGCAAGTCTGTTTCAAATCTATGCTCGACCCCGGACGCTGCGGCGTTTATCGTGCTCCGACGATCAAAAAGGTGACCACGTGAAAAGCCGCAAGACCCGCCGAGACTCATCCCCGCCAGCCGACGTCGACAAGATCGCATGGGCATTGATGATCGAAGACATGGCCAATGGGACGGTGCCATTAATCAACCGGTTTGAAGACGCCCCACGCGAGATGCGCGCACAATACCTGCACCGATCGCTTGTCATACGATCGGAGCGGACGCAGGAACCGCGCTGAGCGTGCTCAGGCCTTCTCGAACATGTAACACGCCTGGTCCATTGGACGCACGAGCACCTCACGCTCCTCGCAGAAACCGCGCGCCGGATCGAACATCGCGCAAGCGCCGCACTTTCCGTCCGCGATCTGCTCAGCAGACGACGCAATGTGCTCGATGATTGGCGAAGCCGCCACCGCTGAGCCCGGTACGACCACCGCAGCGGGATCTCGCCCCTCATCGGGGAAGAGGAATGCCGACGTGCCGTGCGCGCGTGCCCAGGCGACGTTGAGCAGCATGAACGCGTAGGAAAAGTGGGGGTCGATCCCGACTTTCACAACACGGCGGCGGTATTTGTTCTCCTCCTCGTCCCGTTCAGCAATCAGTGCGGTGCGCGTCAGGTGCTTAAATACACGCTCCTCGAGGATCGGCCGCAGCTGCTTGGCGCCCTTCCCATTCGCTTGGTCATCGGCCAGTTCTTGAATGAGCCCCTTCGGATCGGGGAAGACGACCACCTGTTTCTGAATCCGGCCCAACGCAACCTGCATCGCTTTGAACTGGTCCAGCATCACGGTGTATTGGTCGCGGGCGTCCTCGTTCGTTTGCCTTTCCGATGCGTTCGCGCGGTCGTCACCCCATCGCAGCATGTCATCCTGCATGTTGCCGTAACTGGCAAGATAAACGACGCCTGGATGCCGGTGGGCGAATGCCTTTGCGCTGTTGTAGTTTGGCAGCTGCTCAACGACACAGATCCGCACGCCATACAGATGCAGCAATACCGAGCATCGGTCGAACGGCTCTTCGTCGTAGATCTCTTCCACGTGGATGATGGCCATGTGCCCGGTGGGCAGGCGCTCCGCGATCTTGATCACGTTGAAGCAGCCCATCTGGTCGATCCCCGCAAACGTGTCTTTCGCTCGCTCCTTCCAAACCACTCCCATTTTCATGCCGAGCGCGGCGCATGCGTTGAGCATCTCGAGCGTCACGGGCACCTGGGTCGGGTCAACGTAGGGCTTCCCGAGCTTCCGGTTATAGAAGTTTTTCATGTCCTTCGCCTCGCGATACCCTTCGATCATTTCGCGAGCGGAGATCGTCGGAGACAGGAACTGCGGGAAATGCACCGACCGAATCGCGGCGTCGGGCACCTTGGCGATCCACTCACCGTCTTGTGGGTTATCGAGCCACCCCTTGCATTCGCAGCACCGGTACCGGTACTCACCCACTAAGCCGGCTTCACGCTCCCGAGGGTTCACGCGCGGATGGTTAGCGTCAAAGCCGACGCATTGAGGGAAATGGTCGTCGAGGATCTGCATCGTCGAGCAGGCCGGGCAACGAGTGTGGAACTGATGCTGCGTGCCTTTCTTGTACCACCAGTGGATATCCTCATCGGGCCAGTTCGCGGTGGAACCCATCAGGGTATAGCGCAGCTTAGAGGCGGACATACGCTCGCGCGTTTTTTCCATGTCCGCGATTTTCATTTCCTGCACTTCGTCGAATGACACCACGTCCATAGGATTGGATTCTGTGGCCGTTTTTCCCGAGGTCCATAGAAAATGGAAACGCGATTCGCCAAGGTTTCTGGTCAGAACGTTGCCCTCCCCCGTCTTCCCCTCGGCAGCGACCGCGTCCGTCATCAATGCGTGCACGGACGGCACCGTGCGCACGATCCCCATGAAGCGGTTGGACGATTTGCCGGTCGCCAACATCTGCGAGGGCATGAACATGCCGATCTTCGCCGGCGCAAACCGAAGCGAGAGATAAATCATGGCGAGCTGCTCGAACACGGTGAAACCCACCTGCGTGCATTTCATGATGACGTCGACACGCAGATAAGCTTCCTTCTGGGTCGATGGGATCATGTCGTAGATGAAGTGCATCGCCTGGCGATCGTCGAGCGTGAATGGGTCACCGTCAACTTTCAGGCCGTCCGCAGCCAGGCGGTTGCACCACTCCCGAAATGTCTCGCCCGAGTGGATCACTCGCTGCGCAGCAGTGAGCATGATCGACGCGTCGACGAACATACCGTCGCGTTCCTGGGCGAACTCATCAGCGCTGAATTTTTCGCGCTCCGCCGCCAGCGTTTGCACGTCGTAATACGGATTCGCGGCCGTCGGCAGGTTATGCGACTCCCAGGCGATATCGGTGTTGGTCCAGCTTGCCAGCGTGGCGAACGGATTGCGCGTGCCGGCCGGCTTAGAAAAGAACCAGGCGTTACCACGGAACTGGTTGAGTAGCGGCTCGAGCATGCCGTCCCACGCGGGAAGCAGACGCGGAATGCGCGCGGCGTCGTCAACGACGATCAGAGAGAGCGGGTCCCACAACTGAAGCCCGTCGTCATTGAGCGCAGCAAAGCGGATCGAGCCACCGGTGACGAGATCGAGGCGCGGCCGGTCTGGCCGGCCCGAGACAAGGCTCTGGATGGCTGCCAGCACCCGCCGCTTGGCCGGTACGATGTCTTCCACATCCGGCACGAGGAAAGCCGTGTGGTAACCATTCACCGCCCCCAGGCGGCTCATAAGCAGCACTTCGATGGCGGTGGTCGTCAGGCCCGACTTCGCGCCACCATGGACGACATTAAATCGCGCGGGGCTGTCCGCAATTTCCTCCTGCGCAGCGAATAGCTCAGGCAGGTCAATCTCGAAGCTTTGCACGCGACACCCTTGTTCTCATGGAAAAACAAGGGATATCGTCGCGTCACGACCGCATCCAAAAAAGCCGGCGCAGTGCCGGCGTTGGGGATGTCATCAGGCGGCGTGCGCCAGCATCTGTCTCACGTCTTTGCCTTCGTCCATTGCCCGGCGAATGACCGAGTGCATCTCCAATATTGGCATGCTCACGGTGATATTCACCATCACGATCCTTTTGTCGCGCCCCCGAATCATCGCAATGCCCTCGGCGGGGCTCGCAAAGAGTACCTTTCCCCCGTTCACCCGTGCGGCCGTGCGCAGCGCTTCTGACGTTTCCATTACGCCCATTCTCGCCTCTCTTTTTGCGTGGTCTTGCCGTGGCAATCGCGCAGATTATTGCTCTAGAGTTGCGGTGAAGTCGAGTCGATTCTGCGTGACGAGCAGGAATGCAAAAATCCCGCATAAAGCGGGATTTCTAGTGTTGGAAGTGTGCCACTAAACCGGCGTTCGAGGCTGGTCTGGGTGTGGCAGCGGCCCGTCGTAACCCTCGTGCGGTGGGTTCTCGATGGCTACGTCCCAGTCAGTCGGAAGCGGCGCGTCGGCCTCCTCCATATAGTCCTGCATGCCGTCGACGTCGTCCGGCCCAACGACCGTGTCCACGTCGCGCTCAAAGATGATCGCCATCCTTATGCCTCCCGATCTGGATTAACGTATTGGGCGAACCGAGCCATAGTAGGCCCGTGCGAGAGATTCATAATGCCGCTCCATGTGGTTCCTAGCAAGAGTTCTTTTCCGATCGAGCGCCCGCCCGCAGTCATGTCAGCAATTGCCCACAGCGTTGACGGCCCGTCGCTGGCCAAGACGGTGCGGATTCGCTCCGCTACCGCCGGCGGTAATGGCGCCAGCGTACGGCGCGGGGCACCGGCCGTGGTGACGGTTGCGCTGCCCAACTGTATCCGCTCGAGACGGTCGCGCAGTACGTTGCGAATGCTCGGCCAGCTTCGAGGCAAATAGCCGAAGCGCGCCCAAGCGTAACCGCCGACGTCGATATTGGCCGTCACCCCTACCGACTTCACCCCGAGCGACTGGTACACACCCATCGAACAGCGGAACAGGTGCTTTCCAGAGCCGCCGCCTGTACTGCCGGCTCTGAAATAGGCGTGGTACACGCTCAGCGTCGCTCCGTCCCGGGTGAATTGACGAGTAATGGATGTTCCGTCGGAGCCTCGGTACACGACGTCGCAGCCGTTTCTAGTGAATTCTACGGAAACGTCGAACTTAACGTTGCCGCCGTAATCAGCGACCATCGAGTGAAACAGTTGAGTTGCCTGAGCTTTGCTGACACCGAATATTGCCTGAACCTGCGCGTTCGCGGCCCCAAATTGTGTCCCGTTGATGTTCGCGCCCACCACGGCGCGCGGACGGTATAACGTTTCGACGTTGTTAAGGCGCTCGGCCACCTCCGCAGCGGCACGGCGAATGGCCTGTTGCTCCTGGCGCTGCTGCTCCGCAGCTCGAGCGGCAGCCGCAGCAACCTCCTCTGGCGTGCGGGGCACATAGGTTCCCGCCTGATAGTCTCGCGCGCGCTGTTGGAGAGAAGCGGATTGCGCAAGATAGCGCCTATTCAGCGCCGCCATACGGGGGTCCGGAAAGGTTACGCCGGCCACGTTTGTGCGCACCGAGAGGGGCACGTTGGGGCGCGGCACAAAGCCCAGTACTTCCTCGCTCAACCCGCGCGGGTTCGCCGCGATCGCCGGGTTTTGCGAGTCGGGCACAGCCGGCTCAGCTGCCGCCGCAGGGATAGTTTCCGCCGACGGCGCCTC